>VGKZ01000058.1 GCA_016866815.1 Candidatus Peregrinibacteria bacterium
GAGCTTCACGTTGAGCAGGGTCTGCAGGAGCGCTGAGGAAAAGCCCCACATGCGCAGTTGCCGTTCCTTCTTTGTGATGGCCCATGCTTTGGCGATGATCTCGCGGGGAGTCATGACGAGTTATTGGTTATTGGTTATTGGTGATTGGGTTGAAGTGAGATTTTGCATGAGATCCTGTATTGGTACATAGCGGTAGTCTTTGCCGAGGAGGATGGTAATACGGGAGCGCTGTGCCGGAGCAAAGTTCTCCGGGGCGGGACCCGTCGGCAGTCCCAGGAGTTTCACGAAGAAATCCATCGCCGGGTCGGGTTCCGGGGAGACGAGGATCAGGGAAGTGTCCTGTTTGCCCGAATCTGCGTTCTCCGTCCTCTCTACCGTGAATCCGTACCGTACGAGCTCGTTGCTCAGGCGTCGTGCCGTGCCCGGAGCCGCTCCTGCATTGAGTACGGCAAAGGTAGGCTTGGCCAGATGGATATTGCGGTGTTCTGCCAGCAGTGTCGTGAATGTTTTTATCTGTTTCCAGGTTACCGGAAATTCGGGGATAGATACCGGAAGCAGTACGGCGGCACCTTCGAATTGGTCGCGCGGAGGCGTGTAGAGGAAACCGCCCGGCTCGATGTAACTGTCGTAGAGCGCATTGCGGTCATTGAGTTGCAGCGAGAGGATCTTGTCCTTTTCGATGGATTCGGCGGCAGCTGCAAGACCGAGAATCTCGCGGACGGTCAGAGTGGTTTCGCTGTGTTCCGAAACGATGGAGAAGAGGGAGGTGATCGCCCCCGCGTTGCGCAGCATACCCTTTTCCCGCGCCTGATCCGCGAGCGCGGAGAGTAGCTGCTGCTGTCGTGCGGAACGGCCGAAATCACTCGACGTGTGTCTGCTTCGTGCGTACTTCAGAGCAGTTTCCCCGTCGAGATGCCGCATGCCCGCCTTCAGGACAAAAGGCTCAAATCCGTACGTTGTATTCGGGTATTCGGGATCATCTATATCGTAGGGAACGTCGATATCCACCCCGCCCAGCGCATCCACTGCTTTGACGAAACCGATGAAGTCCACCTTCACGGCATGGTGAATCTCCATACCGAGCGAGCGGCCGATTTCCATCGAGAGCTCACGGATGGCTGCGGAAGATGCCTCTTGTTCATCCATGCCCTTCTGGAATCGCAGGTAGCTCTTGTAGTCGCGGTAGAACGTATTGAGTTTCCCCTTACCCATTTTCTCCGTACTCAGGAAGTAGAGATCGCGCGGGAGAGAGAGCAGGACCGCGCTCCTGGTTTTCGGGTCGATGCTGCCGATCATGACGGTATCGGTCAGATCTTTTCCATCATGATCTTCGTCGCCTTGACCCATGAGGAGGATATTCGTGTATCCGTGTTCATCCGTTGGCGGAGGCGTCCCTGCTACTCCCATCATCTCCGTCACACCGACGCCGCTGACCATCATGACCGCACGGACGACACCTGCAAGCAAGAGAAGCGCGGCGAGCGTGGCGATGAGCACGGTGAGAACGCGCTTGAGTGCGCCGATACGTCTGATGCGTTTCTGAGCGGCTTTCCATGAACAGTACCAGGCGACGAGAGGCCGCACGATGGTGATTGTCGCTGCGATGGTTCCTGCCCAACGTTTGAGCAGGCTGGGTTTTCGTTCGAGGGGACGTACGTTGAATGACATGGTGGAACTTCCGGTGCGGAAGAATAGGGATAGCGTACAGAAAAGCCCATTTCCCTCCTAGTGTATTTTCGTCCATCTCCATGGTGGACGATTGTATTGTGGGTAAGTAGTACGTAGGCAGTAGTACGTAGGCAGTAGTAAGTAGGCAATCGTTGTTCGAGCTTCTACACTATCCCTGTTTCCTATTCCATTTCCTTCTATGACTTCCACTCTCTTTCTCCAGGTTGATACCGAAGATCGCGTACAGGTCGCGAAGCACTTTCCCGATGCTGTGATCGTGGAAGGTGTTCCTGCCGATGTTGTAGCGGTTTGTGCGGGTGCCGAGGTGATCAGCACGTTTCTCGGTGTGAAGTTTGATGCCGCACTGCTTGCGAAGCTGCCGAAGCTGAGACTGCTCTGCACGAGGAGCGTCGGGTGCGATCATATCGACATTTTCGCATGCAAAAGCCGTGGAATTACAGTCTGCACTGTGCCCGATTACGGTTCGCACGTCATTGCGGAACATGTGTTCGCGTTGCTGCTCTCGAAGCTGCGTCACATTCCCGAAGCGGACAGGAAAGTGGAGTCGGGGGAGTTCGACTATCACGGACTCCGCGGCATTTCCCTCCGCGGGAAGACCATAGGCATTGTCGGTACGGGAAAGATCGGACGGAGAGCCGCGCAGATCGCCCGCGGTTTCGGGATGAATATCCTCGCCGTCGACCGTTGCCGCACAGTGGAGCTGGAGCAGGACTTCGGCGTGCGATACGTGGAGATGCAGGAACTTCTGCAGACGTCCGATATCATCACGCTGCACGTTCCTTCCCTGAAGGAGACCCATCACATGATCGATGCAAAGGCGTTTTCGGCCATGAAGGACGGTGTTGTACTGGTGAATACCGCGCGCGGGGATCTCATCGATTCCGGTGCCTTATTGAAGGCTTTGCAAAGCGGAAAAGTCCGATACGCTCTCCTGGATGTCCTGGAGCACGAACGCAACTTCGCCGAGCATAAAGATCTCATCGGCCACCCGAATGTCGTCGTCACGCCGCACATCGCGTTCTATGCCGAGGAGAGCATGACGAACATGTACGAGGATTGTTTCCACTCGATCGATCAGTGGCAGCGAGGAGAGACGCCAGAACATGTCGTGAAACCGCCGACCGTAGTGTGTGATTTGAAGGGTGTCCGAAAATAGGTATTGGCATTCGATGTTCCATTCGGCAGTCGCGATTCTCAACCGCGTACGTCTGCAGGTAGGCTACCCACAGGGGCAGTAAGCGTGGGCAGGCTTGTTCATAGAATGAACGATAACATTCCGATGATCACCGGTTGATGGAGCAGGTAGATCAGGAGCGTGTGGCGGCCGGGGAGAGTGAGGAGGCGGATTATTGGTGACGGGTTATTTCTCATGCGTATCACAGAAGTGAATCCGAAGCCGTATCCGATCAGTGCCACACCGAACCACGGGAGCAGAGGATAGTAATCGAGCGTTGCGAAGAATGGCGGCGGGAAGCCCAAAGGGAGCAGCAGTGACGTATGGACGGTCGTGCCGGCGAAGAGGTTGCCGGCGACAATGATGAGAATGCCGAGGGGGACAGTGAGGGCGCGGAGCGGTTTGAGCAGTTCGAGCAGCAGTACGGTGAGGGCGATGCAGTGGAGAATGCCGAAGCGAACGTAGGTTTCCGGATCCCACATGTACGTTGCCGCCGTGACGAGCGCGGCCGCAGCCGCGATGGTGAGTGTCCGCTTGTACGGATGTGTTGTGAGGTGGGTGGTTATGCCGGCGATGCCGATGAAGATGGTGGCCGTGAGGAGCCGCAGGACATCCCATCCTCCCCGAAAGACATCGATATCCCATCCGTACATCGTCTGCAGATCGAAGGCGATGTGAAAGACGATCATGAGGATGATCGCCAGGGTCCGGAGGAGGTCGATGGCGACTATACGTTGAGTGGACATTTCGGGATTCGGGATTCGGGATTCGTGATTCGGGATTCGGGATTCGGGATTCGGGATTCGATTATTGTATCAAGTTCTTCACCATTCCTTGCGTATGAATGACGGATCACAGATCACGAATCACCCGTTTTCGGCCAGAGCATCACCATGCTCACAGAGAGCAGCATGATGGTAATCAACCGCAGGAGCGGAAGATATGGCGCAAGTAGTGCCAAGCTGAAGCCGATACCGAAGAGTGTTGCCGGCAGGAGGAGACACACAGGGCAGAGGAGTGTGATGACGCCCAGCGCTCCGGCGATGCTAGATGCATTGCGAGCTCCCACGGGGCACGTACCCTTTTTCCTCCGGTAACCGACGAGTCCGGCTGCCAGGGACAACAGGACGATGATGAGTACGGTGTAGAGAATATCCCATGACGTCGGCGGCGGTCGTGAAAGGCTCCAGACGATCGTTCTGAATGCTCCCAATTCCCACGCGAAGAAAACGCTGCAGAGCGCAGCTACGGAAAGAGACCAAACCCGGAATGTCGTATCACCGAGGAATCGCATCGTTCACGATTGTGACGCCCCTTGGCAGCCGGGGCAATGCTTGCAGTTGCCGTTCTTGCAGTCGACGTTCTTATCGCACTCGCCGTTCGCACAGGCCTGCGTATTCGGGCAGAAGTAACCGGCGGTTGCTGTGGCACCTACGCGGTGGATTTGGAACACGTAGCCGAGGACCATTCCCGCGATGACGAGAGAGACGGCAAGCCAGGGCGAGCGTTTCAACGATTCCAACATACGGTCATTGTAGCATCAGAATGTTATTTCGACAAGTTCGCGGGTCATTCGATCCATCCCGTTCCCTTGAGATCTCTGAGGGTTGCGTTGACGAAGATGTCCGCGACGGCGGGGGTGGCACCTTCGCGTTCCTCCAGGAGGACGATGACGAAGTACCTCCGTCGTCCGGAACCGGCGGTGGTTGTGACTTTCTCCAGCGCAACGCCGCGATGGCCGTTTTCATCTTCCAGGAACACCGATTGGTGAATGAAGCTCTCGGCCGTCGGGAGGAAAAAGGGGAGGATGTCCTCCGTGAGCCAGAGGTCTGTATCGTCGCTTCCCGATGAACGGATAGTCGAACTGCTCAGCAACGCTTTCACTTCATGCATGCGCTGCTTGCGCGCGGCAGTTTCCAGCGTACGCGACACGGTATCGAACGCTTCGATGATCCTGTCGTCGCCGACGCGCTGCTTCCACCCCTGCGAGAAGCTCACATCGTCTGTCAGCTCGTTGATCGCGCGCTTCGTATAGCGCGTGCCGCAACCGGCCATTGCGTAGCCCGTCTGGTAGCAGTCCGGCTGTTTCACCGGAACGTAGGTTGGACGGCGGTACTGCGTGCCGTAGATATCCGGAGCTCTTTCTTTGTTTTTCAGGGGCTTCTCCGTATACATCGCAGGTTTCTCCATTTTCATTCCCATTGCGGGCATGTTGGTCCACAGCATGTCCGCGAGTCCGCTTTTGATCAGAAGCGACTTTAACGCGTCTGCGCTGATGGTTTCCTTCGGTACATCGATCACCACACCGGCGCCATGCGGCTGCACTTCTCCCGTCATGGAGAACCTGCCGTCCGACATATGTACTTTGCCAAAGGTGAAATTATCGTTCTTCACGTTCCACCGGACGCGCATCTTCACCGGGCCATCTTTTTCCATCAGGGAATAGGCGCTGCCGCCCTTGAAGCGGGTTTCCTCCATCATCATGGTATCTGCGCTCGCCAGGAACTGCGTCCATGCATCATTCGCACCTGTCAGGTCGAGCTCGAGGAAATTCCAGAGGCCAAGGAAGGGGAACATTCCCTGATCAAATGCGATGTGTCCCACGGGGAACTCCGCCCACGCCGTTGCGTCCATATGCAGCGTCCTTCCTCCGGATGTGTGTTCCGCGCCCAGAAGCTTCAGGTACATGGTTTCCCCGAACACCAGCATCCTCGCGCGGACCGTCAGCGTGCTGCCGTTCCGGGAGAGCCACAATGTCATATCGTTCTTCTGCTTGTACCATGGACTCCACCGTCCTTCCTGCTGACCCGTACCCTTCACGGTTGCAGACATTCCGGCCTCCTCTCTGTGCGATTCAAAGCGGTACTCCAGAGGGAGTTTCGTTTCATTGACTGTTTGCAGAATCGCCGAAGGTGCCGGCGCCGCGGCAACGGTTACAGGTGTGGCGAGAAACGCACACAGTGCAAGAACAGGGATGGTACGCATCGCGAAGGGGGAGGGGTTGCTTAGTATTGTAGTGCGGGGGGAGTGGGTTTGCTATAGAAAGTGTATGGGGGGAGGCATGGAGGGAAATCAAGGAAACCAAAGAAACCGAAGGGGGTTTACCCTTCGGCAACTTCGGAAACTTCGTATGCTTACTTCAAGTTTACCTTCGCACCGGCTGCCTCCAGCTTCTTCTTTGCTTCTGCTGCTTCTGCCTTTGGTACGTTCTCCTTGATCACCTTCGGAGCACCGTCGACTGCAGCCTTTGCTTCGGCGAGACCGAGGCCCGTGATTTCACGGACAACCTTGATCACCGCAATCTTCTGTGCGCCGGCATCGGCGAGTTCAAGAGAGAAGGCGTCCTTCTCTTCGGCTGGAGCTGCGCCTGCAGCGCCGCCAGCGGCAGCTGCGACAGCAACCGGAGCAGCGGCGGAAATGCCGTACTCCTTTTCCATGTACTTCACGACGTTATTCAACTGAACAACGTTGAGCTTTTCGACGGCGTCGATAACCGCCTGCTCCTCTTTCGAAAGGGTAACCGTATCGCTCATGGGAGAATGGGGAATGGGGATAGAGAAAAAATTAAGCAGTGGGAGGGGCAGCTTCGGGGGCAGCTGCTGCGGCGGGAGCCTTGGCGAATCCGCCTTTGTCCGCCATCTGGTTCAGAGCGCGTGCAAAGCCTCCGAGCGGAGACGAACACATGCCTGCAAACTTGTTGAGAGGTGCATTGAGCATGCCGATGAACATCCCGAGGAGCTGCTCGCGGCCCGGCATCTTTGCGAGCTCAATTGCCTGTTCCTTCGAGAGGATCTTGCCGTCGTACACACCGCCGATCAGTTTCACCTGATCGTGATCTCTGCCGAACTTGAAGGCGACCTGTGCACCGGAGAGAGGATCATTGAAGCTGAAGATACAGGCGACAGGACCTTCCAGATCATCGGCTTCGACGAGGGGAAAGCCCGCTTC
>VGKZ01000059.1 GCA_016866815.1 Candidatus Peregrinibacteria bacterium
TATACGGATTGAGCCAAGCGCATGCTGTGCTGCCATACCACCAGTTTTTCGAAAGCCATATCAATCATGTGCGTATCATCATGTACTCTGATCAAAGCTTACAGCTTATCGCTTACAGCCTGATCTGCGTCATCTTGCACTTTTGCTCTTTTACTTGCTCCAAAAGTCCGTTCCATCTTTCTCCGGAACGGGGGTTCTTTGCGTGAGAATCAATCAATTCACACAGCGGTTCCAGTACGAACCTGCGTTCATGCATCCTGGGATGTGGTATCACAAGCTCAACGCTCAAAGCACATTGCTCATCGCCGACATCTTGTATCTTATCGTTTCTATCCTCCGAGTCTTTCGACACCCAATCCCCATACAACAACACATCCAGATCAATCGTCCGTGGCCCCTTCGGATACGGCGGGTCCTTCCCAAGTTCTGCTTCGATCTGCTGCAGCGTCGCATGCACCTCTTCGGGTGTTTCTTCCGTTTCAAATCTTGCAACGGCATTCAGAAAATCTGCCTGATCTTCACGTTCTCTCGGCGCGCTTTTGTACACAGGAGAAAATACGATATCTGGGTAATCGGCACGGAGAATCTCGGCGCAGGTTTTCAGGTTTGTCTCCGCATCTATGTTAGAGCCAAGCCCTATGAAGACTGTTGTCATGGGCGGGTGATGGTTACTGTCGCGCCTTTCGATCCTGAAATATTTGGTTTTGTGACGGAGATCGTCACTTTCTGCGGGGCAAATTTCTCCAGAATGGTTCCTGCAGCATCTTCTGCAAATTTTTCCAGAGTGCTTCGCTCTGTCGCTCCCAGCCCTCTGATGGTATCGGCAACACGGTCGTAATCGATGGTATCGGCGATGTCGTCGGATCGTCCCGCTTTCGCTGTATCGGTACAGAGCGTCACGGACACATGCAGTGTCTGCGCTGATGCGCGTTCGGCGGCTGTCACTCCAATGTGTGATTGCACGATGATTGCTTCCAGAGAAATGCTATCTTCCATACCGCGATTCTACGCGGCTACGGGTACACATCAATGTGGGGTTTCAGGATTTTTCGCTCCAGTGTGCCAGTCTCCAGGTTCCAAATGAATCGGTTCCACTACGTATGGGCATGGAATACTCTTCTCTGTACCGTACATCAATCGTTTAAGGATTTTGTCTTGCCTTGGCTCCGGAAACGAACAAGCCCATCTTTTCAGCAATCGGCATATCCGCCACTTTGCGTATCATCCAGCGCGTGACGATGATGGCGGTGAACATGGAAATGAAGATACCCGTTGCCAGGGTGATGGCGAAGCCGCGGACGATGGACGTACCGATGACGAAGAGCACGGCGCAGGTGATGAGTGTGGAGATGTTTCCGTCGCGGATACTGGACCATGCCTTGTTGAAGCCTGTTTCGGAGGCTGTTTTCAGGATTTTGCCTTTCCGGACCTCTTCTTTGATACGCTCGAAGATCAGCACGTTCGCATCGATGGCCATGCCGATCGAGAGGATCATACCGGCTACACCAGCCAACGTGAGGACGATGTATGTGTGTGAGAACAGAAAGAGAGGTAACTTGAGCAATGCGATGAAGATCAGCACGTAGAAGAGCAGTGCGATGTTCGCGATAACGCCGAGGAGCCTGTAGACGACGAGCATGAAGAGCATCAGCACGACCATGCCGACGAGTCCCGCTTTCAGGGACATGGCGAGTGCCTCCGCGCCGAGGGTAGCCTCTACCGTACGCTGGCCAGTGAGGTAGATCGGGGCGGGAATTGCTCCCGTATTCAGGTCCGTAGCGAGCGCATTGGCTTCCTCGAAAGTCTGGCTTCCTGTGATCACCGCTGTGCCGCCAACGATGGCCTGCTGGACGGTGGGGGCAGAGATCAGCTGGCCTCCGACGAAGATGGCAAGACGCTTACCGATGTTGTTTTTCGTCAGTTGCTCGAAGAGCTTCGCCCCTTCGTCGTCGAAGGCGATCTGCACGATGGGGATATTCGTCGTCGGATCCATCGTGACGCTCGCGGAGCGGAAGTGCGTGCCGTCGAGCTGCGTGTCCTTCCAGCCAGTCGGTAACAGGGAGAAGAAGAGCGTCCGAAGGACAATCTGGTCCTCGCGAGCCTCCACAGCACCGCGCTGCAGGCGGCCGATGATCTCTACTGCCCGACTGCCGGCGTCTGCGCCGCGGATGGTCAGAAGCTCATAGCTGGCGATGTCGCCCGTCGGGGCAGGGGGAGCATCCATGCGAATGAGGTGGTAGCCGAACTGCGTTTCTACCGGTGCACTCACTTCACCCGTCTTCAGCTGGAGCGCGGCCTGTTCAAACGCCGGTACCATGGTGCCGAGTCCGAAGGTTCCAAGACTGCCACCTTCCTTGCCCGACGGTCCGTCGGAGTGTGAGCGGGCGAGGGTCTCGAATTTTGTTCCACTTGCGAGTTGCCGTCGCAGGTCGAGTGCCACGGCAAGGGCTTCCTCCTTCGTTCTGGTCACTTCTTCCCCTGCGGAAGATGCTCCTTTGTACGCCACGAGGATGTGGCTTGCGCGCATTTGCGTCTGTCCGGGGACGAATTTACGCAAGAAGAGGATTGCAGCGCCTTTTTCCAGCGTCACCGGTTTGAGTGCTCCCGGCTGCATGGACTTGATGGCCTGAACGATGGGAGCGGGGACACCCGCATCCAGTTTCTTTTCGATGTGGCTGGTATGACTGAGGGTGGAGTCGTCTGCCTGGAGAATATCGAAGGCTTTCGGCGCTTCGTTGACCAGCCGTCCCGTAGCCGTGCGGGCGCGGAGGACTTCGACGAGGAAGACGCCAGGCACATCCGTCGTTGTGGGTTGTCCGGCGCTGTCCGTCGCGTTCGCCTTCACTGTGGCGTCGAACGGGAGGATGCCGTCTCTCGGTCCGCGGTTCCATATTCCCTCCAGCCCCTTCGGTAACTGGTCGCGGAAGTATCGTGCTTCTGTGGTGTAGGAGACACCGAGATCCGCCCCGATGTCTTCGCCGACCTTCGCCAGCGATTCTCCGGGCTCCTTCAGTCTCGTACGCACCGACTGTACGCGTGCGCGGATTTCCTTTTCGTATTCCGGAGTTGGTTCCGTTTGCTCTTCTTTGAATTCCAGCTGAATGGTCTTGCCGACGGTGTCGATACATTTTTGCGTCTCGATGATGCCGGGGCATTCCACCAGAAGGTGCTTCTCGTTGCCGATGTACGAAGGAGTGATGGTTGCTTCACTCACGCCGAGAGAGTTGATGCGTCGTTCGAGGACCGTGCGGATGGCTTCGACGATGGATGTGCGTTGCGTCTCGATACTCCGGAGCTGGTTCTGGAGGAGGATGATGGAATCGCCGGCGACACCGCGCGCTGTCAGGCCGTCAATTTCCTTCTGGATGGAATCGACCTGTTGCTGCATTTCCTCCTCTGAAATACGGAAATCGAGCTGTGTCCCTCCCGCCAGGTCCAGGCCGAGGTGGAAGGTTGGCGATCTGAGAAAGGACGGTGCCCATGAGCGTGCGGAGTCCGGTAATGCAATGAACAAGAACGCCGCCGCAACGATTGCGGTCATTGTCGGCCAGATATTCGGTCGTCCGGATGCCATGGTTATTTGACGCGTTCGAAGGTCATATGTAAGCCGACATTCATGTCATCCGCAAATACATCGGCGATTTCCCGCGACGGGAGTCCGCGGATGGAGATCGTTCGTTCGATTTTCTGTTTGTCCAGCTGGATTTTTGCAGCGAGTCTGCCACGGGCGAAGATTCCCATCGGCTTGCCGTCGAATTCCTTGAATAATTTCTGCATTTTTTCCACGCCTTCATCAGTGAATCCGATGATGACATTGCCTTTCTTCAGAGCGTCTTCATCCGACCCTGCAAGAACCCAATCAATATCCGTCCCTGCTACCCCGGTAGCCCGGAAAATACCCTGCCCCTCCACGGTGATATCACCCTCCTGCGCTTCCGGCACCCCTATGCGAATTTCCATGGAGAAAGGGGCGGTCATCTCCTCATTCAGCGCTTCTGCCACTGCAGCCGGGTCGACTTCGGCTGTGATCGTGGTGGTGTTGGAGGCTTCGACATATTCAATATCGAAATCCATCAGCCCCCCGTTCAGACGTGCGAGCCGTCGTTCCATCACCTTCTGTGCCGCTTGGGTCAGATCGGTCATACGCACCTTGTCCGTAGTATCAAAACGAACGTTATAGGTCAGTATGCCGGAACCTCCGCATCCAGCGAGCAGGAGGCCGAACGCCGTAGAGACGATCAGTCGTTTCATGTCCGGTTCAGTGTAGGGGAGAGGGGAGGAACGAGAAAGGTAATCCAGAGTTTTTTACTCGCTGGGAACCCGTTAAAGGTGGATAGGTTGTCCGGTTGATAGGTGCCTGATTTACAATGCTAATCGTGTTTTTTCACGAAGCATTTTTCCGTTCAAATCCACTCCTTTGAGTACGCATCCCTTATCGAGAATGCAATTGCGCAGTGTGCAGTTTTCTACGACGCAGTCTTCGAAGAGCACGGTATCCTTGAGGACGCTCCGTTTCACGGAGGAACGTTTGCCGACGACAACGCTTCCCTCGCAGGACGTCTGCTCGATCTCGGCACTTTCTTCTTCGATGAAGCGTTCTCCGACGAGGGAGCGCGTCGCCTCGAGATAGGCTTCGAAGGATCCTACGTCGAACCACGGTTCCGAAAACGTAAATGCGTGCACGGGAAGTCCGCGAGCGAGAAGTTCTTCGAAGATGCCGCCGACGTTATCGGGTTTTATAGCAGCATACTCGATGACGATCGGGAGTACGGATGCCGGTAACACTGCGCAGCCGGTGGAGACGAGGGAGGTCTTGGGATGAACGGGCTTCTCTTCGAAGGAGGTGATGGGGAGTGGGGCGTTGGAAGTAGGGGCTAGGGATGGTGTGATGACGGTTCCGAACGCTTTCGCTTTCTCGAGATCCTTGATGTCGTGAACAGCAATGAGCGTCTCCCCCGGAGTACGGGCATCCAGGAATTGCTTCATGGAGAATCCGCAGTAGTTGTCACCGGTCAGCAGCAACACATCTTCATTGATGTCATGGTGATCGATCCACTGCGCCGTCGCGCCGAGCGCACCGAGCTTCTCGTCGTCACTCCTGGTTTCTTCGATGAGGATGCTGATGTCCCTGCGATTGAGCGTTTCCTTCCACGCTGTGAAGGCATCATGGAACATGGCGTTGGTGCTCACGGTGATGGGTATGCCCGCCGGAATATCCCGCACGAGGTACTCGATGAGCGGCACTCCGGCAAGCGGCAGGAGCGGCTTCGCGCGTTTCTCCGTGAGAGGCCAGAGACGGGTGGCGAAACCGCCGGCGAGGATGAAGGCTTGCATGGCTCTAGTGTAGTTGTGAAGTTCTCAAGCTGTTAAGTTGTTTACATATAGAACTTGTTCAACAGCTCATCAACCCAACAGCAAACAGCTTACCTAAAAAACCACTTCCACCGGCTTTCCTGGGGGCTGACCACCGTGACGGGTTGCCCTTCCACGCTCTCCACGCGTTCGTCGCGTTCCACGATGCCGAGCACGGAGGGCAGGAGCATGTACGTGATGCCGCGGCTCCGGCAGGCGCTCAGAAGGTTCAGGGACTGTTCGAGATCGCTGCACTGGATGACGTGGGTGATTCCCTCCTTCAGAACGTCATCGAGTTTATTGAGTTTGCCGCGCACGGGCACTCCACCGATCTCCCGCTCTTTGGCGCCGTGTCCGTCCAGTACCGCGACAGGCGTCAGGGGACTGCGGTGCTTCTGGAGACGCTCGATCAGTGCGGTACTCTCACGGGTCACGCCAATAATGAGCGTCGGAAAGACTGCCGGAGTTCTGCGGAGCAGCGACCGAAGGATGACGGAGAAGACAATGTGCCACAGCCAAACAGCACCGAAGCTTATTCCGAGTGCCGTCAGCAGAAGTAATCTGCTGAAAAATTGTTCGAACAGGAAATAGTAGATGAGCGTGAACATGGCGACCCCCACCAGCGCCGAGTATCCGATGTACGCGGCATTGCGCATCTCGGTTTGTTTTCGGAAAAGCGCAAACGTCCTTGTCGTGAGGAGCACGGCCAGCCATACGGGTGATGCAACGGCGACCGCGATCATGAAGTGGTCGAACGGGAAGTCTGTCGAGAAAATGAAACCGACCCGTAGAAAGTAAGCGATCGCGTACGATTTCAGAAAGACCGCGAGATCGGTCAGAAGCCAGAGGACGAGGAGAAGGCGGTAGCGGGACACGAGGGGATTGTAGTTGTTAAGTTGCTAAGTTGCTAAGTCAAGATAAACCTAAGAACCGAACAGCTAAACAGCCAAGAATTACTGTGCGTTATCTTTGCACCAAGTTCACTGTGCCATGCCATTCATAGCCAAGCTTCGTCACGTCCCACGGTGCTTTTCCCTTCCATTCACTCTTACCGTTTGCCACTTGTGGAATCTCTGCGAAGAGGACGTCCCGGAACCATGCATATTTTGCAGCCATTGCCGTGTTGGTTTCGGCGCGCTTTGCAAACTCTCCGTTCTGGAGGACGAAGTAGGCGAATCCTTCGGCAAAGTCTTCGAACGCATCGTAGCTGGCGTAGCCCGAGGGGAAATCTTCCGGTCGGGCATTGCTCTTCTGCACGTGGCTCGTGATCCACGAAATACTGTAGTACCC
>VGKZ01000060.1 GCA_016866815.1 Candidatus Peregrinibacteria bacterium
ACACACCGTTCTTCAAAGGGTACAAGCCGCAATTCTACATCCGCACGACGGACGTCACAGGTTCCGTCGAGCTCCCGGCCAACGTCGAAATGGTCATGCCGGGCGACAACGTGAAGTTCACGGTGACCCTCGGTGCTCCTATCGCCATCGATGAAGGTACACGCTTCGCTATCCGCGAAGGTGGCCGCACAGTCGGTGCCGGAGTCGTCACGAAGATCATCAAATAAGCATTCAGGGGGCGGGCAACCGCCCCCTTCTCAACATATCATTCCATTATCTCTGCTCTTTTCCCCCCAGGGTTATGAATCCTTCCAAGAAAGAATCGCCAGCCTCCACCAAGGCTACGGCTGCCAAGCCGAAGAAGCCTGCGAAGAAGTCTGCGAAGGACATAGCTGAAACTGCCGTATCCGGCGTGAAGAAGGAAAAGAAGGGCGGAGAAACCAAGGTACAATCGATCCGCATCCGCCTGAGCGCTTTTGACCATATCGTTCTGGACGAAGCTGCAGGCAAGATCATCGATACCGCGCAGAGGAGCGGCGCCGTGGTTCACGGTCCGATCCCCCTCCCCACGCACGTCCGTAAATTCACCATCAACCGCTCGACTTTTAAGCACAAGGACGCGCGCGACCAGTTTGAGATGCGCATTCATCGCCGACTCATCGACCTGACGGAGACGACGTTCAAGACAATCGAGAGTCTCCAGAGCCTGAGTCTGCCGAGCGGCGTGGACATCGAAATCAAGATGGGATAACCGTAGATACGCACCGTCGGTGCATATCTAACTTATTGCCATTTCTTAACCTTGAGCGCTGCTTTGGCCGCAGCCTGTTGTGCTTTTTGTTTGCTGTTTCCCGTACCTCGGGCAACCTCTTCCTCACCAATGAACACTGCACAGGTGAAGAGTTTCTCGTGATCCGGCCCTTCTTCCTCGATGACTTCGTAGTGCGGAGTGACTCCGGCTGTCTCCTGTGCCTTCTCTTGAAATAGACTCTTCTCGTCTCGAACCTTCCCTTTTGCGAGGAGATCCTGGAGGCGTACCAGAATGAAATCGACACAGAAGACCCTCGCCTTCTCGAAACCCTGATCGAGATAGATAGCACCGATGAGAGCCTCGAGGGCGTTTGCAAGAGTGGAATCCTTCTCACGACCGCCACTGCGTTCCTCTCCTTTGCTCATCGACAGGAAATCGCCGAGCTTGATGTCCCTCGCAACAGAGGCAAGATTCTCTCTGTTGACCAGCGCCGATCGCAGATTCGTCATCTCACCCTCGGACTTATTGCCCATGTGAAACAGGTGTTCAGTGGCTACGAGCTCGAGAACGGCGTCTCCGAGAAATTCAAAGCGTTCATTGTGTCCGCGAATCCGCGACTCGCGGGTCGCACTCCTGTGGGTAATGGCCTGGGCAAGGAGATCCTTTTTATGGAAGCGGATTCCAATGGACTTCTCCAGTGAAACAAATGACGGAGGAACAGACATATGCGAATGGATTGTAACAGGGGGTGAGCGACTGAAGCCAGCGCACGCTAGGATGATGCACCGCCTTTCGCCATGGCGTTCAGAACGCCGTTGACGAACTTGCCGCTTTCGTCCGTACCATACTCTTTCGCGATGTCGATGCACTCGTTCATCACTACCGCAGGTGGCGCGTCATTGGCAAACTTCAGCTCAAATGCGCCGATCATCAACGCACAGCGCGCAATCGGATCCATGCGTTCAATCGTCCAACCGGGAGCATGCGCTTGTATGGCCTCCCGAAGAGCATCTTCACGATCGAGAATGCCGTTCATGAGTGTTTCTGCAAAGGCAACATCCGGCTCGCTCTCCGTCGAAAGTTCGGCGATATTCCTGGTGAGAATCGCCTGACAATCACCGGAGCGGCGCTCACGTTCAAAGAGTGTTTGCATGACGGCGATACGTGAGAGGTGACGGCGACGGGCCATAGGGAGGGCTAGAAGAGTACTGGAATAGTAGGGAAAGGTTTCCTCACAGACAAACAACTCTGCGAGTCAAAAGGTATTCCAATTCCCCAATTCCCTAATCTCCCAATCCCCAATCCCCAATCCCCAATACTCCAATACTCCAATACTCCAATATTCCAATATTCCAATACCCCCTACGCCTTGATCTTGGTGATGCTCTTGAGAGCTTTGTCACCGCCGCGCTTTGCCGTTGCACGAACGGAGAACGGCGAGTTGGCACGGTTTCGGAGCCTGCGCAATTCCTGCAACTGGAACTGGCTGTGCTGGGCTCTTCCTGAGCTTTTCGCTTTACGCTTCTTGGGGGTAGGTCGTTTGGACATATCGGAGGCAGTGTAGGGATCAGGCAGTCCGGATGCAAAGAAAAAGATCGTTTGTTCGTGCAAAAAATGGGGTGTTTTACGCCTGCAGAAACGGCTTTCCGCCTCAGCGTCTACTACCCGAAAGCGCCGTCATAAAACGGAGAATCGAGAGGAACAAGTTGAAGATATCCAAATACAGGCTGATGGCGAGGAGAAAGGGATTCGCTCCCATACGACCGAGTGCAGCTATGCGCTGGAGATCGTACGCAAGGAAACCCGAGAAGACGACGATGCCCGCTCCGGAGAGAGCGAGTTCCATACCCGTCGTTCGGAGGGCAGGAACAAAGAGCTGGAAAATACCGAGAACGAGCAGTCCGATCAGTCCGATGACGAGAGCGCGCGCCATGATACCGAGATCCCAAGACACACTGCGCGCGACGATGGCCGCCGCCAGAGACATACACACGGTAGCCGAGAGTGCATTCAGGAGAATGGTGCCACCGTTCGCGTACCCCGTGAGGAGCATGAGAATGTACGGCGTGACGGTGATACCTGAAAGCGTCGGAAACGCCGCAAAAAAGAGATAATTCAACGGAGAACGATCCATCCAGAACCGCGCTGTCATGATGAGAAGGAGCTCAAGAATGAGAAAAACGACATGCGCACCGGTCGAGAGAAACGCCGGGGCGAAACGAATGCCGACGAGAACCCCGAAGACAGTGAGAGCCATCGCAAAAGCGAAGAGCGCATACACCTGGGATTCGGTGTTTCTCGTCAGAGAAATGGCACCGGTGACTGAGAGAGGGGAGGATTGCATGGCTGCTATTGTAATGGAAAACATGCTCAATTTCTGCTATAATAGATGGATTTATGGATTTCATCGGATCTCTCCTCGCGCAGGCCATCGACCCGTGTCCCATAGCGCTTGCGTGCCCGGGTGGAGCAGCGGACGCATATTTTTCGGCAATTCTGGTGAACGCTGCGATGTTTGCATTCCCCGGCGTGTTGTTTGCTCTCCTGATCTACTACGGTCTCAAGCTCATCATCGGATCCGACAATGACAGCACGGTCACAGAGGTCTACAACGCCTATGCACATGCGGCGATCGGATGCGTTCTCGCAGGCGGGGCGTTCTACCTCTCGGCATCCTTCGCCACTCCGGGAACTCCGGGGCTCGTCATTGCCGCTCCGGCACAGCTCGTCATCCTAAATGCCGCCAATGTATTCCGTGCCCTTCTCGCAACAGCACTGGTCTTCAACCTGACCTACCAAGCATTCCGCCTCGTCACTTCACAGGATGAAAGCCAAACTGAAAAAGCAAAGAAGCAGTTCATCTACGGCATGGTCGGCGCAGTCATCGTGGTGCTTGCAGGGTTCATCGTCGATGCATTCTGGGGCGTTCAGAGCGGCATAATCAGCGTCCAAGTAATCGGTATCGCAAACTTCCTCGGAACAATCCTGGGTGCGTTCTGCCTCATCGCGATGTTCGTCGCCGGCATGTACTTGGTCATTTCGGTGGACGAGCAATACAAGGAGAAAGCGAAAAAAATCATTCAGACAGCAATGATCGTACTCGGCGTCACCATGATGTCGGTAGCACTGATACGCTTCGCCTTCGATGCTCCGCAGGGAAATGCAACCGGCTTCATTCCTGCATCCTTCGTGATGCATGCCTTCGGCATCGAAACGGTGTACGCCCAGGGGCCGCTGGAAAAAGTCGGCGGCAGCCTGATGGGTGTGGCTCCGGGTCAGGGCTTCGGAGGAATCGCTGCGATGATCGGATACTCGCTCGTGTTCTTCGTGAATGTAGCGGCGTTAATCGCGATCGTCATCGCGGGCATGCTTGCCGTTGTGGCACAGGACGAGGGGCGTATTGCCAAGTCGCGAAAGACCGTCGTCATGGCGGTGATGGGAATGGTTCTCGTCAATCTTGCCGTCGCGTTCCGGAACGGATACCTGATTGCGTTCGGCGTTGACACGGCAGCGAGCCCCTCGGCAGGCGCCGCCATCATTGGGCGTGAAATTATCGGATTCCTCGGCTTCGTAGAACTTCCCGTCACGATCTTCGCAGTACTGACTATCATCATCTATGGCATCAAGGCTGTCGTGGATTACGGCGGCGAAAACGGCATCGCATCCTTCAGAAAGGCCGTCATGTCCGTGATGTTGGGTATCGCCATTCTCTCGGTGAAGTTCTTCATCGCAGGCGCAGTCATTCCATTCGATCCAACGGGCCTCGTAGCCTATAAGGGAACCTCCGGCATCATCGATCCGGCTGTGAACATCATTGTCGCCATCGTAAAGTACGCTGCGCTTCTCGCGGTCGTCGCGATCATTATCGCCGGAATCTTCATGGTGTTTTCCGTCGGCAAAGAGGACCAGTACACGAAAGCAAAAGGTATTGTCATCCGTACGCTCATCGGGCTCTTCGTTATGGTCATCTCCGCAGCGCTTCTGGGGCTTGTGATCCAAGGCGTGTTCTAATCAGTGTGAAGCCATCGCCACCTCGCAACCCTGGCGGACAGCTGCAACATCGTGCGTTCGTATGAACGAAGCTCCGTTCATCACTGCAATGGCGGAAGCTGCAATGGTGGCGGGAAGCCGTTCGGAAACCGGAAGATTCTCCGGTCCGGCAAGGAATGATTTACGCGACGGACTGACGTAGATCCTCCCGAGATCTGAAAACTCCCCTAACCGCCTGAGCACTTCAAAGGAATACTGCGAACTGGAGGACACAAAATGTCCAAGGCCGGGATCAACAATGATCCGTTCACGGGGAATTCCTGCTGCTACGGCAATCGCGACTCTGGACTCGAGAAAAGCGTGAATCTCACCGATGACATCCCGATACTCTGTTTCCTGTACCGTTGTCCTCGGCGAAGAATCCTTTGCATACATCAGGACTATTTCCGCTTTATAGAGGGCTGAAACGGAAAATATATTCTGATCACTCCTTCCGGCAGTCACATCATTCACCATCCTGACTCCCCTCTTCAGTGCCTCCTCGGCGACCTGCGACCGGAACGTATCGATCGATACGAATGTGTCCGGGTACTTTTTCAGAATCGCTTCGATAACGGGAATGGTTCTCTGCAATTCTTCATCGAC
Organism: Candidatus Peregrinibacteria bacterium; assembly: GCA_016866815.1. Classification (GTDB taxonomy): domain Bacteria; phylum Patescibacteriota; class Gracilibacteria; order Peribacterales; family Peribacteraceae; genus VGKZ01. Next base: position 5,387 of record VGKZ01000060.1, read on the forward strand.
CGGAACATCTTTGGAGCCGGGTCCTGTCGACTGCCCGCCGATGTCGATGATATCCGCGCCTTCGGCAAGCATCTGCCCCACTCGCTCCACAGCATTTGCAACATCCGTATACAGTCCCCCATCGACATAGGAATCGGGAGTGACATTGAGGATGCCGACAATGCTGACCGGCTGCATGGAAGAGAATTCTAGCCCAGAGCCGAAGACACACAAAGCAATGCCTACACCCTCCACGCCTTGCGTTCGTATTCCTCGATACAGCGCTCCGCAGAGAAGTACCCGAGGAGTCCGATCGCTCGCTTCATCCTTCGGATCCACCTCGCACGCTCGGGATACTCGTACTCCGGTATCACTTCGTACTGCAACTGGGTGTACAAGTCCTCAGCATCGATCTTCGTCGTCTCCTCACCGCTCTCGAGCGCGCTGGCCAGCGGACCGATTCTCCATCCTGCTTCGGGATCCTTGCCGTACCCTTCGATCCACCATCCGTCGAGCGTCGAGAGATTCAGAACGCCGTTGATACACGCCTTCATGCCGGACGTCCCAGAAGCCTCGTGTCTGCGAGTGGGGGTATTCAGCCAGACATCTGAGCCGGAAACCAAGAGCTTCGCAAGTTCCGGATTGTAATTTTCCAGATAGGCAATGTGCACACAGTCACTCAGCTCCCGACTTCGCTCAATCATCCTCTGAATCACACCCTGACCGAACTGGTCGCTGGGATGTGCGTTGCCAGCGTGAATGATTTGGATACGGCCGCAACAGACTTCACGGAGACGGAGGAGATTCTCGTAGAGAAGTTCCGGACGCTTGTACGATACGACTCTGCGTGCAGAAGAGAGAATGAAATGACGCTCGTCGAAGGGGACTCCGGTGATTTTCACGACATAGTCGATCAGCCTTCTTTTCGCTTGCATATGGGCTGACCATAAATCCGCATCCGGGAGGTCACGGCAGTGCTTCTCCAGCTCAATAGGGTGCTCGCGCCAACCGGGAATGAAACGGTCGAACAGCGCTTGCATCTCCGGACATGCCCACGTCAGGTGATGAACGCCGTTCGTAATCGCATCGATGTTGTAACCCGGAAACATGATCCTGGATACCTCACCGTGAATCTGCGAGACACCGCAAACGTAGTGGCTCATATTCAGCGCAAGTTCG
>VGKZ01000061.1 GCA_016866815.1 Candidatus Peregrinibacteria bacterium
AATCGACGCACACATTGTCGGCAAGATCCGCGATTTCAAGATCGAGGAGGTACCCGTCCGCAGCATGATGACTTGCCAGACACGCAAAGGTATCTGCCAGAAGTGCTACGGTTGGGATCTGGGTGATAACAAGACCGTGGAAATCGGTACGCCGGTCGGCATCATTGCGGCGCAGAGCATCGGTGAACCTGGTACGCAGCTCACCATGAGAACGTTCCACATGGGAGGTGTCGCTGAAGGAAGCGACATCACGCAGGGTCTCACACGCGTTGAAGAACTCTTCGAAGCCAGGAGCCCCCGCACGCCGGCGACACTCAGCGACATTGCCGGACTCACCAAAGTTTCGCGTTCCGGAGGGAGGACATTGGTTCATGTGGTCGAACAGGAGAAGGGAGAGGACAGGTACCTTGTTCCCGCCGGCTACGAAGTCCTCGCGAAGAAGGGTGATGCTGCCAAGGAACGAGCAGTCCTCGCCAAATCCACGACTGATAAGACAACTTTGAAGGCCAAGATTGGCGGTAAAGTCGTCTCGATCGCCGATGGTGTCATCGTTGTGAAGCACGACGAGATCCAGGAGCGCACCTATGAATTCGGTCCTCGTGAATCCCTCCTCGTGAAGAACGGCGAGATCATCAAGGTCGGTCAGCCGATCAACCTCGGACACTTCGATCTGCAGGATCTCCTCCAGAAGCAGGGTCCGTACGCCGTGGAAAACTACGTCGTCCAGGAAGTGCAGCACATCTACGCTTCCCAGGGGCAGACCATCAATGACAAGCACCTGGAGATCATCGTCCGCAAGATGTTCAGCAAGGTCCGTATCATCGAGTCCGGCGACACCACATTCCTCCCCGGAGAGACGGCGGATATCGGCGATGTGTATCATGAGAACGAGCTCATCGGTAAGAAAGGCGGCAAGCGCGCTACCTTCGAGCAGCTCCTTCTGGGTATCACCAGGGCAGCACTCGCGACAGACAGCTGGCTCGCCGGTGCTTCCTTCCAGGAGACCATCCGCGTTCTCGTAGAGGCAGCCGTTACCAGAAAGGTCGATGCACTGCAGGGCCTGAAGGAGAACGTCATCATCGGCCGCCTCATCCCGACGGGAGAGGTGTATCGGGACCGCTTTGGTTTCGGCAAAAAGAAGGACGAAGCCAGTATGTAAGCGCAAATAACTGAATAAAAAATATGTTCAAAAATCCCGGCTGGGGTCAGTCGGGATTTTTTTGACCGACGGAGAAGGCATTTTCCTCAGGGGAAATCCTGGTCAACTCCCTTTACGCGTTTCAGAAGCTCACGTAGAATGCCTCGGCATTTCTGGCGCTCTTCCGTTTTCCGGTCGAGCCCTCCCTACCGTTTCTCATGCCAACCATCAATCAACTCATTCGCAAACCACGCAAGAAGTTGCGGAGGAAGAGCAAATCCCCTGCACTCCAGTACACCTGGAATGCCCTCAACATGCGCGATGTCCCTCTTGCCCATGGTGCGCCGTTCAAGCGTGGAGTGTGTCTCAAAGTGACCACGATGACGCCGAAGAAGCCGAACTCCGCTCTCCGAAAGATCGCCCGTGTGCGCCTGACGAATGGTCACGAAGTGAAGGCCTACATCATGGGTGAGGGCCATAACCTCCAGGAGCACAGCGTGGTCATCGTTCGCGGAGGTCGCGTGAAAGACCTTCCGGGTGTCCGCTACCACATCGTCCGCGGCGTTCTGGATACCGAGGGCGTTCAGGGTCGCAAACAGGGCCGCAGCCGCTACGGTGCCAAGAAACCCAAAGCCGCCAAATAATTCCCCTAAAGAACCTAACGAACCTAACGAACCTAATGAACCTAACGAACCTAATGAACCTACAACCTACTTCCTAACGCCTCGTTCATGCCTAAGCCAGTCAAGCAATACATTCCACAGGGATCCGATCTCATCATCGAGAAATTCATCTGCTGCATCATGTCGCGCGGAAAGAAGTCCGTAGCCCGCAAGATCTTTTGGGATGCAATGGATATCATCAAGACCCGCACGAAAGAGGCTCCTGTTGAGGTCTTCAACAAAGCCATTCTCAATGTGACGCCGCTTGTGGAGGTCCGACCGAAGCGCGTGGGTGGTTCGGTGTACCAGGTTCCGGTTGAGGTGAGTCCCAAGCGTCAGCAGACCCTGGCGTACCGCTGGCTCATCACGGCAGCACGTGACCGGAAGGGTATCCCCATGTCGCAGCGTCTCGCTCTGGAGTTCCTGGATGCGTCGACCGATCAGGGAAATGCCTTCAAGAAGAAGCAGGACGTCATCAAGATGGCTCAGGCAAACAAGGCGTTTGCCCACTTGGCACGTTAATTTCAGCATCGGAAGGCTTTGATCTGGACAGGGTTCTCATCCTGACCCTTGCTTTTTTTCTCTAAATCAGTATAATATCCGCACTAAAAATTCATACCTACAGCGCATATGAGTTCCGTTACCGAACGTATACAGTCGCCGCCTGTCACTGCTGAATCCCTGTGCAGTCATTTCAATGCGGTCCAGGAAGTGCTGATTCTCTCGAGCCGCATCAATTTGGATTACCGCGGTCACCAGGATGCAAAGGTTGCGATGCTCGCTGAAGTCCTTGATGCGTTGAGAGGCGATGCTCTGCTTCTCGACATTCTCGCAGTCGAATGCGATCCTGCAGAAGCCTTTCTATGCTACGCACGTCGCGAGATTGCGATCAGACTCGTTGGACGCTTTGGTATTGATGCCCGGGAACTTGCAATTTAATATTATATATATTATAATATACTTATGATGGAAACTCACACGATAGGGGAGGCGACGAAGAAGGCAGTAACTGCACCTGCAAGGCTTCTCGGTCTTGCTCCGGCTGAAGCCCTGGTTGACCTTGTATCGCTGAAGAATCCGCTGAAGGGAATGCAGGATCACGTTCGATCTGCCCTTGGTGATGTGTTTTTCTGGCCGCTACGGGTAGCCAAGAATCTCCTCGTCGGTGGTGCGAGGGCAGCATGGGCTGGAGTCAGAAATGCACCGGTGATTCCGGTCAGTCGCGGGTGATATCTGCGTCCTTTTCTTGCAGATTATAAGCAAGAATCGGCCCATTGGTGCTTGTTTTTCGGTAACCCATTCCGTATAGTCTTTCGGAATTTAGCTTTTTTGCTGTCTCCACCTTTTTGCCATGGATCTCAAGAACGTCCGCAATATCGGAATCATTGCCCACATCGACGCCGGAAAGACGACGACGACTGAGCGCATTCTTTTCTACACGGGAAAGAACTACAAAATCGGAGAAGTGCATGAAGGTGAAGCAACCATGGACTGGATGGAACAGGAGCGCGAGCGCGGCATAACGATCACCGCCGCCGCGACGCAGTGTCACTGGAAGGCGCCCGATATCACGGGCAAGGAAATTGATTGCACGATCAATATCATCGACACTCCGGGGCACGTCGACTTCACCGCAGAGGTGGAACGCAGTCTCCGCGTTCTCGACGGAGGCGTTGCCGTCTTCGACGGATCGCAGGGCGTGGAACCGCAGAGTGAAACCGTCTGGCGTCAGGCAGACAAGTATCACGTTCCCCGCGTTGCTTTCATCAACAAGATGGACAAGACCGGCGGAGATTTCTACATGTCCCTTGCCTCCATTCACGACCGTCTCCATAAGGATGCGGTTGCCATCCAGCTCCCGATCGGTGCGGAGTCTGATTTCACCGGCATTGTCGATCTCGTTGCCAAGAAGGCGTACCGGTTTGAGGGCGAACACGGCGAAAAGCGCATCGAGATTCCCATTCCCGAGGATATGCGTCAGGACGTCAGCGAGTACACGGCGGTTCTCATGGAGAAAGTCGCCGAGGTGAACGAAGATCTACAGGATGCGTACCTGGAAAACGGGGCGCTGACAGATGAGCAAATCCTTCAGGGGCTCCGGGCCGGCACGGTGAAGAATAAGCTGTATCCCGTTCTCTGCGGATCCTCTCTGAAGAATATCGGTGTTCAGCTCATGATCGATGCCGTGGTGAAGTATCTTCCCTGTCCGCTCGATATCTCCGCCGCTGTCGGTATCAATCCGGACACCGATCTTGAGGAGACGAGAAAACCCGATAACAGCGAGCCACTGTCCGCTGTTGCGTTCAAGATTGCGACGGATCCGTTCGTTGGAAAGCTCACCTTCATCCGTGTCTACTCCGGTGTTCTCGACTCCGGAAACTTCGTGCTGAACACCAGAAACGGCGGCAGAGAGCGCATCGGACGTCTGGTGAAAATGCACGCGAATAACCGCGAGGAAATCCAGAAGGTTGAGGCCGGCGATATCGCCGCCGCCATCGGTCTCAAGGATGTACGCACCGGTGACACTCTGTGCTCAGAGGATAAGCCGATCCGTCTTGAGTCCATTACGTTCGCCGAGCCGGTCATCTCCATTGCTGTCGAACCGAAGACCAAGGCGGACCAGGAGAAAATGGGTATAGCGCTCCAGAAGCTCGCTGAAGAGGATCCGACGTTCCGTGTCTTTACGGACGAGGAAACGAGCCAGACCATCATCTCCGGCATGGGTGAGCTTCACCTCGACATCATTGTCGACCGTATGCGCCGCGAGTTCAAAGTGGAGACCAACGTCGGTCAGCCTCAGGTTGCCTATCGTGAAACCATTCAGAAAGAGATTGAGCATGAGGAGAAGTACATCAAGCAGACCGGTGGTCGCGGTCAGTACGGTCACGTTGTCTTCAAGCTCATTCCGCAGCAACCGGGTAAGGGATACGAGTTTGAGAACTCCGTGGTCGGAGGACGCATTCCGCGTGAGTTCATCGCTCCGTGTGACAAGGGTTTCCAGGAGGGTATGAGTCGCGGTATCCTCGCTGGATATCCCGTTGTGGACGTGAAGGTCGAGCTCATCGACGGTTCGTACCACGATGTCGACTCCAACGAAATGGCCTTCAAGACGTGTGCATCGATTGGCTTCCAGGAAGCCGCCCGCAAGGCAGAGCCGGTTATCCTTGAACCGATTATGAAAGTGGAAGTGGTGTCGCCTCAGGATTTCCTTGGTGATGTCATGGGAGATCTCTCATCCCGCCGTGGTCTCATCAAGGAGCAGGGCGATCGCGGTCTTGCGAAGTTCATTCATGCGGATGTTCCGCTCGCTGCGATGTTCGGATACGCAACGGAACTCCGTTCCATGACACAGGGGCGTGCCAGTTACAGCATGGAATTCGGTCACTACGACAAAGTACCGCGGAATGTCGCAGAGGAGATCGTTGCCAAGCGCACCGGTACGAGCAGGAGATAGGCTTTGCCACCGGCATCCTTCGTGCTACAAGTGAGCCATGCACCACGTTGATTTCATGCGCCGTTGCCTCCTCCTTGCAGGGCGTGGCAGGGGATTGGTCGGCAATGGGGCATTGGTCGGCGCTGTGCTTGTTTCGAAGGAAAAGATCATTGCAGAGGGGTGGCATTCCGCGTTTGGCTCTGAGCATGCTGAGGTAAATCTGATCAAAAAATTAGATCGAAAAATTCCTCATGAATCAGGGCTATATGTAAATTTAGAGCCGTGCAATCACCATGGGAAAACGCCGCCGTGCACCGATGCGATCATCCAGAGCGGCATCCGACGCGTCGTGATTGGCATGTGGGATCCGGATCCGCGTGTGCAGGGCAGGGGAGCGGCGGCACTGCGGGCTGCCGGCATTGAGGTCATCGGCCCCGTGCTTCCGGAGGAGTGCAGGCGCTTCAACAGGGGATTCGTCTCCGCCCGGGAATCCTCCCGTCCGTATATCACTCTGAAAAATGCGCGAACGCTTGATGGCGCTTTCGCCAATCCTGACGGTTCCAAGCGGAAGATCACCTCTGTATCCCAGGATCGTTGGTCACACCAATTCCTCCGTGCCCGTCACGATGCCATACTCGTCGGTGCGGGGACTGTCCTCTCCGATAATCCATCCCTCCTTGTCCGCTTGCCGCACTACGAAGCGCCTCAGCCCTACCGTATTCTTCTCGATCCGGCAGCATCGATCCCCGGAAGTGCAGCAGTGCTCGTCGACGAAAACGCAGAGCGTACCATTCACATCACCGATCTTCCTCAGGAGAACGGCAGGTTCGTCTGGAAGGAACTCTGGTCTCTCCTCATGACGCCGAGGGAGGGGTTTCACGGTGTCACGTCGATACTGGTCGAGGGCGGCCCTAGAGTATGGAAGAGCTTCCGTGAAGAAGGCTGCGTTGACGAAGAAGTGACGCTCATGGGCATGTGACAGTGTCCAACCCCATGCACCTGACCCCTGTCACAGTTTCGCCATAATCCGCTGACCCTTCTTGTACGCCCATTCGGTCATCCTGTGTCTGAGAGGCAGCGTGCCTGTCCTTTTGAAGTTGCGGA
>VGKZ01000062.1 GCA_016866815.1 Candidatus Peregrinibacteria bacterium
ATAACCGTATGCGACCCATGCACCTTCGGCGATCATAAGATCTACCGGCGTATCCGGTGTGATTTTCTGCACGTTCGGCAGAATGGTCCTCAGGAGAGCAACAGCTTGATCGATGTCTGCCTTGCTCGTTGTATTCGGGTCGAGTCCGAGCTCAAGAAGGACAGAACCAAGGACGTAGCGCATATCATCCATGAGGACGATGTGTCCTTTGAAGCGTTCTTCGGCGAGTGTTTTCCAGGAAAGAGCCTTGTCTTTCACAAACTTTGTATTGACTGCGAACCCTGCTGAGCCAAATGCATAGGGAACACTAAAGGACAAATCTGGGTCGAAGTAATTTCCTTTCGCGGATTCTGCAATATTGGCAATGTTAGGAATGGATGCCTTGTCGAGTGCCTCGAGAAGATTGTCTTGCCTCAAGACATCGACCATGTAATCACTCGGTACGACGATGTCATATGTGCCGGGGTTGGCCTTGATTTTAGCGAATGCTTCTTCGTTGCTCTTGAAGAGTTCAACAATAACGTCAGATTCTGTTTGCGCCTCAAAATTACTCACCGTATCCGGAGCCATGTAGTTATCCCAGATCAGAAGGTTCAATTCGTTTCTGGGTGGTTTGGTACTGATGAGAGTAGCGATACAAGCGATGATGACCAGAAGCACGCCAACCTTAACGAATGATCTCATGATGGATCGATGGGGGAAATGAACGTATGATATTCTTGCTTTCTGCCCCTGCAAGATCATTTATGGCATCTAATAGGCAATCCACGATTTCGGAATTCGACGCGGCATTTCACACTTTGGGAGCAATTCTCGCGATTCTCTCCATCCTGATTCTGCTTGTCATGATGCTCATTCCGTTCCTTACGATCGACCGAGATTTCCACGTGACGCCCGTCTTCAGTCTCGCGAATTTCTATGATGCATGGGATCCCGTGATGGTAGAGGCTATCAGCAATTCGATTCTTCTTTCTGTCATCGCATCTGTATTTGCGATCGCATGCGGTTCACTGATCACACGAATGCTCAAACGATATACGACTCCTGTCGCGATCACGATCATTCTTGTCTATGTCGTGAATCCCGTCACGCGTGCGTTTTCCTACAGTGATCTTTTCACCATCAGAACATCGCTGCAGCAGGGGATCTCACTACTGATCGGTGAGTGGCCGGCACAGATGATCGTTCTTCCTGCGATCATTCTCGGTGCACACTATCTGCCGATCTATCTTCTACGTTTTCTCTTTGTCATTCACAAGCGCACAGCTGCACATCATCTGACGGGATTGCTCAATATTCTGTTTGTTTCGATCCCGGCATTCCTACGCGGATTCCCGATCTCGTTTGCACTATTTTTTCTACTGACTTTTTTTGATTACTGGGTAATCCAGGTTATCAGCGGAGGAAAAGCGTTGTATTGGTCTCAGATGTTTGAGCAGAAAGCATTCATTGCACGTGATGTCGGGCAGGCGGGCATGCTGATTATCATGGGTCTTGTGCTGACCGTTCTTGCATATGTTGGTGCATGGCTTGCCTGCAGCGCTCTCAGAATGCTGTGGTGCAAGCTCCGGCCACTACGCATCGTCAGCATCCGGTTCAATACCGGATTTCTTCTCGATGCTCTTGGCATTCTCTTGCTGTGTTTCCTGGCATGGCCTCCGGTCTATTCGATGATGCGTCTTGTGCAGATTGTCCAAAAGGGAAGCGGCTTCACGCTGATAGATGGTGGTATGCGTGCGATTGTTCTCACTCTCATCCTCGCTTCGTCAATCGCAGTAGTCTCCACTGTTCTCTCGTTCATCTGCTCAGCGCTCTATCGTGAACGGCCACAAACCTGTCGATGGTGGCTCCCGTCCTTCTACTTCCTTGCCCTTGTTCCAGAGGCTGCGTACGTTCTTTTCAGTGTGTGTGTCACAGGGCTCGGTCTTCTTCATGGAAGCCCGTACTGGCTATTCTTTCTGATGACATCATTCAGCATGCCGATTAGTTTTTTTCTATGGGAAAGTCTATGGGGAGAAATTGAAGACCGGAAGCTCTGGATGCTTGCAGGATCACTCCGCGGTCGCACACTCTCGAGTATTGTGCTTGGACTGAAAGAATGGAGAGCCTTCTTTGCGCTCACCTTCATCATTAACGTATGGATGACGGTCGATAACGTATTCATAACGAACTTTGCCGCAGGTCCCAAATGGAAGCCGCTCTCCGCAATAATTTTTACAGCAACGAAGAGGGGATTTTCGGATCAGGAGTTTTTGACGGGTTTTTTTGGTTCACTCTGTATTCTCATTGTCGTCGGTGTTTCATTTCTTTTCGCACACCGTACGTTACAAGACACCAACTGAGCTAAACTTCAGTAACGTTGATTTCTGCAGATTGACTGGGGCGAGATAAGGGATTCGAACCCTTGACCTACCGGACCACAACCGGACGCTCTAACCAACTGAGCTAATCTCGCCATGTACTACTTGCTCGCTATGATGAGAAGTCAACGTACCGTAAATGTTCCTGTGACTTCCGCATACTACAAGGCAATTGCGCCCTGTGAAAGCGCGGAACCCGGTTATTATGGATGATCTTCCTTTCTCGATTTGGCTGCCGGAGGAGCAGGTGGGGGCGGAGGCGGTGCCTTCGGCTTTGCGACGTCTTCAGCTTTGATGATTGCTACTGTCTCTTCATCCGGAGCAGCGGCATCGGTGGACTTTCCCTCTGCTTCCCGCGCCTTCTTATTTTCACGGTAGCGCTGTCTCTTCTGGCGCTTTTTTTCACGGAGGCGTGCTTCTCGTTCCGCTACTGCTGCTGCGTCGACGGGTGCCTCTGTTGCCGGCTCGGCCGTTTGCACAGTAGGAGCACTCGGTGCAGGTGCCACAGGAGCCTGCGGTGAGATTGCCGCAGCAGGCATCGCTTTCTGCTCTGCCGGTTTCTGCAGTGGTGTGACGGGTGAGGTTGCGGGTGCAGGTGCCGGAGCGGGCGCTGGAGTCGGAGCTGGTGCCGGAGCAACGGGAGTCGTCACCACCGATTCTTCGACGATTGGAGCTACGGGAGCGACTGACGGTTCAGGAGTCGGGATTGCTGCGATGACAGTTTCCGGTTCGGGGGTCGGCGTGTCCGCTGCGAGTGCGACGGGCGGTGGCGCGGTCACTGTCTGGCCTTTGGCTTCTGCTGTTTGTATTCCTGCTTTCAGCCATGCCGGAGCGCTAGACACGTCCGCTTTGAGCTGATCTGCCGATGGTTCCATCGGCGTGTGCGGTGCAGCGGGAGCGGGAGGTGCTACGGGAGTTTCGGGTTCTGCGACAGGTTGCTGCGGGACAGCCTCGGCGCTCTTCAGCCATTCCGGGGTCTTTTCCTCAGCGGGGGGTTCCACCGGAGGTTCTTCTTCGACCAGAGTCGCAGGTTCCTGCGGAGGAGCCGGCACTTCGTCGATGACTTCCATGGTGAGGGGTTTGCCTGGGACCGGAGGAGTGCCTACCACCTTTTTCTCAGCTTGCTCCATAGTCTTCTCCAGAGAGAATCCCTTCTTACGAACTTTTCCAATCAAGAATATTGCTCCAATCCCGATACCTGCGGATACGACGAGGCCCAGGAGGATTTTTACGACCGTTGAGAGCAGTCCTCCTCCGGAAGATGTTTCCTCTTCTTCCTCTTCCTCCGGTTCTTCGGATGGTTCGTCGGAGACTTCCTCCTCGTCTGCGTCCTCCTGCTGCAGCCTGTTCACTACGATGTCATCCTTGACGGTGAACAGCGGTTTTCCGGACTGCAGGTCCCGTACGCTGACGCTCACAGTGAACGTACCGCCTTCGGCGTAGGTATGCACGGGGCGGTCGAGGAGGCTTTGGCCTCCGTCGCCGAAGTTCCAGAGATACAGTTTTGGTTTTCCGTCGTCGGCCTGTGCCGGTCGGAATGCGAACTGCAGTTTTCCATTGTCACTCTTGAGAACGGCGATCTCTCCTTCCGCGGAGCCCGTGTCCTGCGTCGGGGATTCAGGATTGTCCTGAGGGTTCACCGACGCACTGGCACCCGTGACCATACGGATGTCCTGGAACCGCGTCGTTCCGTCCTCCAGAAGCGCACCCGCTTTCATCGAACGTTCCTTCTCTTCCGGAAACCAGAGGTGGAGAGGGTTGCCCTCCGCGCGGAAGAGCGTGTCTTTCGTTTCATCGTCGTTCATGGTATTGCCGTCGCCGTTACTATCCGACTGTGTGTCCAGATCGATGGCGAGCACGGTGATATCCTCACGTGCATGCGATGCAAGAATGGTCTGCTTCCCTTCCGCGAGACGGATTTCCCCGTTCACTGCCGGTGGCGTGAACGTGACGATGTCGTTGACGTTGGCAATCTCCCCCATCCGGGCGTCTTCCGGCCGCCTCTGGCGGACGTTCAACATGAATGTCCGGATGGCGATAATGCCGCCGGCTCCGTCACCGATCTGTGCTTCGAGTGTGTAGGTTCCGGCCTGCGCGATTCGTGCCTGGAAAACGTGGGAGCGCGATGCTTCGAGGAAGTCCTGACCACGGCTGAGAACCCAGCTGAATTCCGCCCCGTCGCGGACCACGCCCTGAATTTCGAAAATCGCACCGACGGGAATATCGATTTCCTCCTGTGCCGGACCGCCGGCGAGCTGTGCCGATCCTGCCACGGTCAGCATGGCGACGAGAGACGCGGCGAGAACGGAGAGGCGCTTCATAGGTTTGTGTTTATGATTGCCCTGCATCGACCACGATGCGCACGAGGGCTTCTGCGAGGAGAATGATGATGAGACCGACGATGGTGTAGAGGATGATCTTCTTCGCCTTCTCCTTCGCCTGTTCGTCTCCGAGACTGACAACGAGGTGGATACCAGCGATGACGATGACGATGACGGCAACGAGAGCAAGGAACCTCAGGACGAGGAACAGGATATTCAACACCATTGCGCGCAGGTCTTGGTCGCGCGATACTCCCGCGATGCTCGCTGCCTGATCCACACCTGCCTGAATTCCTCCACCGGTGTACACCTGCGCTTCGGCCGGAAGCGCGAATGGTGTGCAGATACCCAGAAGCAATCCGAGCAGGACTGCAGTGAGAATGACGGGTGAACGTGCCTGTGACATGAGTGGTTTGAGAAGCAAACGCATCACGATATGATAGCACAAAACGCTCTTGTACGCTACTGTGTCGCTATGCGTCCCCGAAGCCCAGCACCCCTGTTTAGAGCACTTTCCGTGCGCACTTTTCTGGTCACAAATACGGTCAATATCCGCTATCTGACGGGTATGAACATGACAGCGGGGACACTCCTCATTACTCCCAACGGATTTCGTCTGTTTGTAGATGGACGCTACAGCGAAGCGGCTGCGAAATCCTGTTTCAGAGGTATAGAAGTCTGCGCACTGGCAGAACTGGAGAAGTCACTGGCACGGGTTCGCACATGCGCCTTTGAAGCCGATGAGGTGACAGTTTCACGCTTGGCCAAGTGGAAGAGCAAATTTAAGAATACAAAATTTGTTCAGTCATCGGGCGTCATCGAGGAATTCCGGCGGTCGAAAGATGCAGAGGAACTCCGGTGTTTTCGGAAGGCGCAGCGGATCACCGAGGATATTCTGAAGCGCGTTCCAATGCTCCTGAGGCGTCCGATTTCGGAGGTGCAGGTTTCATGGAAGATCCGCGAATGGGCGATGGAGCTGGGTGCGGATGATATGTCTTTCGAGACGATTGTTGCGTTTGGGACGCATACAAGCCGCCCGCATCACCGCCCCACGCACAGAGTGCTGCAGAGAGGTCATATCGTGCAGATCGATATGGGTGTGAAGTGCGGCGGGTACTGCAGTGACCAGAGTGCCGTGTACTTCACCGGTAAGCCTACGCCTCTCCAGAAACGCGTTCACGCTGCTGTTGCCGAGGCATTCTCCGCGTCATGGGCTGCGGTAAGACCCGGAGTGACGAACCGTGATCTCGACCGCATCGCACGTGCGGTACTCACACGTCATGGCTTTGAGAAATTCTTCGTCCATAGTCTCGGTCACGGCGTGGGAATGGATATTCACGAGGGTCCAAACCTTTCCATGAAAGCTCCGGAGACGAAGTTACTCAACAATGAAATTGTGACGATTGAACCGGGAGTGTACCTGCCCGGCAGGTTTGGCATGAGGCTGGAGAAAGAAATTGTCGTCGGAGGATCGTGAGGTCTGCGAGGTGTGCGAGGCCTGCCTGCCGGCAGGCAGGTCTGCGAGGTGTGCGGAGGATATGAGAACCTGTAGGAGTGCGAGTGTGGAAAGGTGGCAAGCCAAAGTGGCAACGGCAAGCGGTTTTCTCATGACAAGTCTGCTGTACCGACAGGACTGCCAA
>VGKZ01000063.1 GCA_016866815.1 Candidatus Peregrinibacteria bacterium
GAACCTGGAGCGTGCCATGAAGGCGGATGCCCGTCTGGACGGACACATTGTCCAGGGGCACGTGGAGGCAACAGGAGTGGTTGTGGAGAATACAGAAGGCATCCTCCGCATAGAATTGCCGGAAAATCTGATCAAAAATATTGTTCATAAAGGGTCTATTGCCATCGATGGAGTTTCCCTGACGGTTGCTTCCATGGAAGGAGAGACCGTCAGTGTCGCCCTGATTCCGTTGACCCTGAAGGAGACGACACTGGGATTGCTGAAGAAAGGTGATAGGGTGAATGTGGAGACGGATGTGATGAGGAAATATGTGAGAAAGATGTATCTGGTGGATGAATTTTGGATGAATGGTTGAGTGGAAGGAAGAGGTGAATTGAGTTCTTGTTTTGTGTAAGGATGATCGGATGAATGATTGGATAGTTAAATGTTTGAGTCTTCGATAGAGGCTGAGCGCTTTCCTGCTATCCTTTACTGCGTCCAACCATTTAACCATTCAACTCTTTCTTCGTGAAAAATTCACACTCCTTCGATCTTCGCGCAGACGCTCACTGGCGCATCGCCATCGTCCACTCCTCCTTCTATCCGCATGAGATGAGAGCGCTGGTGGACTCCGCACAGAAAGCACTCGTCGCTGCAGGTGTTCCGAAAGAGAATATTGCCGACTACCCGGTCTTCGGCTCCTTTGAAATTCCCCTCCTCGGCGCAGCCATTGCCCGGGCGAAGAAGGCGGACGCCATCATCGGGCTCGGGATCATCGTCGAGGGTGAGACTGCACATGCGCAGCTCATCGCGGATGCCGCAGCGCATGGCATGATGGATGTGCAGACCCGCACGCAGATACCGTTTGCATTTGAAATTCTTCTCGTGAAGAGCGTGAAGGAAGCACAGGAACGTCTTTCGAAAGGAGCCGAAGCTGTGCATGCCGTACTCACAGCACTCGTCGCTCTCTCTTCGCTTTGAGTAGAGCAATTTGCTGTATTCCGTCGTGATGCACACCGCAGGTTTGCCTTCCATGCATCAGCACTTGTGGTCGTACGGGCTAGAGGAGTACCATTCAAGGCAACCCTTTGCCTTTTCCGTCATGAATGATATTCGTGCGACCGTAGCACTCGTTGCAGCAGTGGCTGCCGTACCGCTTGCTGTAGCTGCGGTCTTTCCAGATATACCAGACGGTCACATGTATCAGAAGGCCGTGGAAACGCTCGTGCATGCGAATGTGATCAAGGGAAATCCCGACGGCAAGTTCTATCCGGATCGTGATGTGAACCGCGCCGAGATGCTCAAGATGCTCTACATCGCGCGGGGCAAGGTTCCCGATCCGCTCAGCATCCGGTGCTTTCCGGATGTCGGTGTCGGGAGCTGGTATGAACCGTACGTCTGCGATGCGGCCGCACGCAGATTCGTCAACGGCTACAGCGACGGCACCTTCCGCCCGTCCGATTCGGTGAACAGAGTGGAGGCTCTGAAGATGATCAGTGAGGTCTTCGAAATTCCCGTCAACGATGTTTCCGAGGCAGATCGTGATTTGGTGAAGTTCGTCGATGTCTCGGTTGCCGCGTGGTACACGAAGTATCTCTACGCAGCCTTCTACACCGGCATCCTCCCGATTCCCGGACAGGATGGGTCGCGCTTCTATCCGGAATGGCCTCTGAAGCGCGGTGAGGCTGCGGCGTACATTTTCAATGCCCTGAATGTCGATCTGCAGTCCGACCGTGCCGCGTCGAGCAGCCGTCCCGGCCGCAGCACGTCCGCAAGCAGCGCGCAACAGATCCAGAACAGCTCCAGCGATCTCATGCCGACGGGTACTTCGAGCAGTGCCGGTCCTTCGGTTATCGAGATGCGGTTTCCCTTCGAATCCACCGGAAAGTTTTCGAACAAGAACACGGTCTCCTACCGGTTCGACGTTACCGAGGCTTCCGTGATGAAGGCAACGGCATCTCCGCAGACCGGCCAGCCCGGAAACGTGAGTTGCCAGCTCTACCTCCTCAGCGAGTCCGGCTTCTCCGATCAGTACTTCCTCAGTTATCAGAACGGACGTTCCTGCGAGATTCTCGCCGCAGTATCCCCGGGCCGGTACCAGTTGCAGTTGCAGCCGAGCGAGAAGAACACGACGTTCAGTGTCACGGCTGCCGTTGGCACCGGAGACGGCAATGACGGTTTCCGCCAAGCCAAAGGTCTTACGGTGAACTCTCCCCGCAGTGAGATTCTTGCAGCTGACGACCTCGAAGACTGGTTCACCTTTAAGCTCAATAGCGAACAACGCATGAACGTCACGCTGAGTAATGCCGCGGAGTTGCGTTGCATCGTCTACGCTATGAACGACGTGAACCTCGCCAGCTTCCAGGGTCCCGCGTGCAACAGCATGTACACGTACCCTCCCGGAACGTATTACATCGCCGTTGGCCGCAAAGCTCCGATCGATGCGCAGCAGACGTTTACGATTCAGTTGGAGAAATAGGCGAGAGAGTAGGTTCATTAGGAAGTAGGTTCATTAGGGAGTAGGTTCGTTAGGGTTGTTTTTGCTCATGAACCTACCTACTATTCCCTACTTATTACCACCCGTTCCTCGTATACTTGTGTCGCATGTCGTCTTTTCACCCTATTTCAGAGGCAATTGACGCTCTCCGTTCGGGTCGCATGATCGTCGTGGTGGACGGTGAAGACCGCGAGAACGAGGGTGATATCGTGTCTGCAGCTGAGCATGTCGATACGGAGAAGATGGCATTCATGATCCGTCATACCGGCGGAGTCGTATGCCTTGCACTCAGTAATGCCATTGCGGATACCATCGATCTCCCTCCAATGGTTCAGCGCAATACGTCCGCTCGTGGCACACCGTTCACCGTGAGCATCGAAGCAGCGGAAGGGGTGACAACGGGCATTTCCGCTGCTGATCGCGTTGCCACCATTCGCGCCGCAGTGAGTCCCGTGGCGCGGCCGGAGGATTTGCGCAGACCGGGGCACGTCTTTCCTCTGCGAGCGGCCGATGGCGGAGTCCTGGTGCGCGCAGGTCACACTGAAGCATCGGTGGATCTCTGTAGGCTCGCCGGTTGTCGCGAGGCTGCCGTCATCAGTGAGCTCATGCATGACGACGGCACGATGATGCGTCTCCCGGCACTCACCGCATTTGCCGCTGAACATGGTCTGCCGATCATTTCGATCGCCGATCTCATTGCGTACCGGCAGCGCAACGAAACATTCATTCGTCTGGAAGCGGAGACCCGCATCGAGACGCAAACGGGTGAATGGCGCATGCGCGTCTATGCCGACGCGGTTCACGGTTCCGAGCATGTGGCGCTCATCAAAGGCACCATCGATCCGTTGCTTCCGGTACTCGTCCGCGTCCACTCCGAATGTCTGACAGGTGATGCATTCGGTTCGCTCCATTGTGATTGCGGCGCGCAATTGCAGTTGGCGATGCGGTCTATCGAAGCCGAAGGGAGCGGAGTGATCGTCTACATGCGCCAGGAAGGAAGGGGCATCGGATTGCAGAATAAGGTCCGTGCATACGAGCTCCAGCGCACGGAAGGCGTGGATACCGCCGAGGCAAACGAGCTGCTCGGACTGCCTGTTGATCTGCGTACCTACGGCATCGGCGCGCAGATTCTGAAAGACTGTGGTGTCGGCAACATGCGGCTGCTCACAAATAATCCGAAGAAGGTCGTCGGCCTGGCAGGATATGGACTGCACCTGATGGAGCAGGTGCCGCTTGAGGTCACTCCCGTGACGGAGCAACAGAAAAAATATCTGAAAACCAAGCGCGAGAAGATGGAGCATGTGTTGAGGAATGTTGATTAGTTTTTAATTTTTTTTGTGTTTTACAAAATATATACGAATGCTTTTTGAGAAAAAATTTCTCTAGACTGGAAAATACTCTTCCGGAATGCATGCTCTCCCGCGTAGCTTTTTTCAGTATCAATTTCCTTGAATTTCCCGTATGTATGCAAAAAAGTCTGAACAAATTTTTTATTTTTCGGCTCCGAAACAAAAATGAATATTTTCGCTGCGCGTAGAAGAAAA
Source organism: Candidatus Peregrinibacteria bacterium (assembly GCA_016866815.1). Lineage (GTDB taxonomy): Bacteria > Patescibacteriota > Gracilibacteria > Peribacterales > Peribacteraceae > VGKZ01. The sequence continues at coordinate 4,021 of VGKZ01000063.1, forward strand.
AATCTTTTTCAAAAAAAATTCATGTGTGAATTAAACACAAAATATTTTTTGCGCCGCTTGAAGTATTTCACGTGATGTGAAATTCGTCGTACCATTCATACCAACCCTTTCTACTTTTTTCCCCGCTTACGCCATGGTAAAAAGGAAGAAAAAGAAGGCGACGAAGAAGCGCAGGACCAAGAGGGCTTCGGCCCGAAGGCCCGCAAAGCGCAAGTCGGCCAAGCGCAAGAGCAAGAAGCGCCGATAAGCGCGTTGCCTTGTATATAGAAGCACCTGCTCCGGCAGGTGTTTTTATAAAAAAACGGGCGCTCGAAGTCTGATTATGGAACAATGAGTGCAGGTGCCCCTGTAACTCAGTTGGCCAAGCCCCGCTTGCGGGGCGTTTTATAAAAAAACGGGCGCTCGAAGTCTGATTATGGAACAATGAGTGCAGGTGCCCCTGTAGCTCAGTTGGCCAAGCCCCGCTTGCGGGGCGTTTTATAAAAAAACGGGCGCTCGAAGTCTGATTATGGAACAATGAGTGCAGGTGCCCCTGTAGCTCAGTTGGATAGAGCGCCTGGCTTCGAACCAGGAGGTCGTGGGTTCAACTCCTGCCGGGGGCACCAGAGACTATTGTGATTCTGCCTACTCAGCACCCATTCTGGAGTGAGCATTATTTTGCTATGATCCTTCCATGTTCAGCGATGACGAGGAACCATGGATATCTCCCACGGAGCGTCTGATCCATGCTGATCCGAGGCGGGCGGCATTGCAGCGCGAAATCAAAGCGAAGACCGGCCGTGACTCTGCGGGGAAAGACCTCGATAACTTGAAGAAGGAGTTTGCCGAATCAAAGAAGCCAACCGCACCCAAGCCTGCGGAAGACAAGCAGGCAAAAGTTTCCCCGCGTACAAAAACTCTCCGTGAGAAAGAGGAGGATGCCGTGAGTACGGCGCAGGACAATCCTGATACCGATACCATGATCGCTCGTCAGGAGGAGGAGACGAAAATCAGCGAGGAGGAAGTGCAGGGAGACGCCGGATGAGGGTTTCGTTGTTGGTTGTTCGTTGTTTGCAGTGAATACTTGTATACTGCCCGGTACAGCTATGAGGAGAAACATTGTGGTCATTGGCGTAGTGCTTGCGGCATTGTGCACTCATGCACATGTTTCCGTGTGGGCAGCAACACTGAATGACATCGAGAGTCATCCGTACAAGAGTTCGATCGAGCTGCTGCAACTCAATGGTATTATCGGCGGGTATAGCGACGGTAGTTTCCGGCCGTACGCTCCCATCAACCGGGCGGAGTTTCTGAAAATTCTGATGCTCGCGGTGTTCGGCAACAACGTGTACGGAGTTCAGGACAGAAATTGCTTTGCGGATTTTACGGGTCCGGAGCAGTGGTACTGGATCACCGCATGCGCAGCCAAGAAGGCTGGTATCGTGCAGGGCTATCCCGACGGTACGTTCCGTGGGGAGACGACCGTGGGCACCGCGGAGGCGCTGAAAATGAGCTTCGAAGCGTGGAATGTCTCTCTGCCTCCTGCGGATCCCGCAGGACCGTGGTATGAGCGGTACATGAGCGAAGGCGCATCGAGAAATGTCTTTAAGCGCCTGCCTTTCAATGCAGGATATCCCCTGACCCGCGGGGAGATGGCATTGCTTCTGACCATGCTCGGCGAGCCCATTGCATCGATTTCCGGAAGCACTTCCTCCCAGAGCAATACCGTTACGGTAACGTTTCCTCCACCCCCTGCCAGGTGTGGTGACGGCATCGTTGGCGGTACCGAACAGTGTGATGACGGCAATGTGCAGAACGGCGACGGCTGTAGCAGTCTCTGCATCGTCGTCGCGGAGCCCATCCGTCACGGCGCACTTCGCCTGGAGCAACGTTCGATCATCGGAGACGCCAGAGCATCCGGAACGAAAGACGTATTACTCTTTTCCATCGACGCACTCGCGGGCCGTCAGGATATCTACCTGACGACGCTCAAATTCAAGAGTGCGGCCGGCAGTCTCCAGAACGCGCGAAACTATCGTTTGCTCATCGATCAGGACGGTGACGGGAAAACTGAGAGTCTTTTCGGGAAAGCCGAAGCGCAGAGTGAATCGCTCACGTTCGGCAATCTTTCGATTCTGGCGAAGGACGGTCGCTACAAGAGGATCGAACTCATCGCCGATATCGTGGAAACAACGACGGCAGGTTCCATCGCCGTCGTCTTCGATACGTCGGCAAGCGATTTCGTCGAGGGTATCGGCAAAATGGATGGGCAGGACGTGACGGGCATCA
>VGKZ01000064.1 GCA_016866815.1 Candidatus Peregrinibacteria bacterium
GAGTACCGTCCGTACAGTCCCGGGGGGACGCGGACAGTGCAAAGCGCGAGTCGCAGCCCTCCCTGCTGGAGGCGCGCTCGACGAAGGTGGAATTGGACGAAGGGGAACTGGAGGTTCCGGCGTTCATGCGGAAGCCTATTAGTCGATAAGAATCCGATATACGGGGAACGCTTCAGGGAGAGGCGTTCTTCGTTGTACATAAGAGGTTGCCGAAGTTTCCAAGGTATCCGAGGTAAAAAACACTCCCTTCGGAAACGTCGAAAACCCTTTTCCCTTCGGCTACTTTCCGGTTGACCCAAACCCTCCGCGGGATACATTCGCCAATACCTCCTCCTCCACCCACTCCGCCGTTTCGATCTTCACGAACATTCCCTGTGCAATGCGTTCTCCGCGTTCCACGGTCACGGGCGCATCGGAAATATTCTGCACCTGGACGAGGATTTCGTCTTTCGGGCCGTGGTAGTCGCCGTCGATGACGCCGATGCTGTGGGGGCACACCAGGGCCTTCTTCCGGGGCAGGGACGAACGGGGGACGATGAGCAGGGCATACCCCTCCGGCACCTTCACCACCACGTTCCCGGGTACCAGTGCTATCTGCTTCGGCATGATCACGGTGGTTTCCCGCGTGACCAGGTCAAAACCGACGGAACCGTTCGTTTCGTGCTTGGGGAGCGGGAGGGAGGCATCTACACGCCTGATGGAAATCTGCATGGCCAAAGCATGGGGATTTTCTCCGTGGAATGCAACCGTACAGTCGCATCAATGATGACCTTCCCCATGCCCATCACCGCTCCTTCAGCCGTTTTTTTCGTGCTGTGACCGCTCCTTGAAATATTCTTCCACCGCGGATCTCGTCAGACTATCGTTGCCGTTTTCTTCGTGCAATTTATCAGCATATTTCACAAGCAATCTCGTGAGCGTCTGCCGGTTAGCGGGATCAGCAAGAGCGCGCGAAAGTTCCTGTTCAAAGGATTTTATCCCTTTGAAGTTTTTACTCTGCTCATCGTCTTTACGAACGGAAATGTCTTCTGCACTGCGCACGAATTGCTCCGGTCCAACACCGACTTTTGCCCAATCGATAGACGTTCCCAGTCCTGAAATTAGGTCCTTTACAAATGTGTTATTTGGAATGCGATAATCTTGTACGCTGTATTTTCCTGTCGATGGCCCGTGCCCCTGAATATTCGCCCAGGAAAGCGTACTGCGGTTTTCACGGTCGGCACCGTTCCGGGTCACGATGTTGTCGTACAGAATGTATGCAGTGACGGACTTTGCCGCTTCCATGGCATCTCCTTGCGTAAACTTTCCCAATTCTGCGAGACGCGCCAGTATTTTGAATTTCGTTCCGAAACCCGTGTAGCCGTTTTTGACGGCTTCTGGACTCAATTTTTCCCGGCCTCCGGAGATGATGTCCGTCATACGCTTGACGGTTTCGTAGTCCGCCTGCGCCATGATGGTCGGGATGTCTTCGTGATCCAGGTCTTCTGCACGCGTACCGGATGAGGCTTTGGAGATACGTGAGCTCGCTCCTTCATCTCGCAGCACTTCCAGGTGCAGCCATAGTGTGGTTTTTTGCCCCGGCGAAAAACGTTCGCTCCCTGACTTCGCTTCATCCAATCGTTTTCCTAGTGCAAGGATTTCCGGATACGTGTTGTGCTTAGATTTGAAGTAATCGATCATCGGGAACTGGTTCACAATTCCTCCGCTCTGACCGGCGAGCGCACGAAGACGGTCGATTGAGAGTAATTTGTAGCGGATGCCCTGAACAAGGAAGAACATCTTGTCCTCCATCGTCATCTGTCCGTTACGCATCGAATAGTGCAGAAGCTCTTCATACAGATGCGGATCCACTTCGTCCGGCACGTGATCACCTCTCTCATGGGCTTCCACAAATTGCTCAAGTTGCCGACTGAGCCGCTTGCGAAGCCCGCCCTTAATGTTTGCCAACTGGTCGGCGGTCGGCGTAAATTGATCTTTGCCTTTTTTAATACCGGCGCTGTTATCCTGTTTCCATTCGAAGAACTTGTGCTTGTCGGACCAGATGACTGAGACCATTTTCTGGAGCCAGAAGTCACGCACAATGTCGCTTGCCGCCATTGCCTCCGTTGGAATGGTAATTCCACTGAGTTTACTGAGCGTTCTCCAGAATCCTTGGTTATTGAGACCAAGGTGCCCACGGCTGATGAGGAGCTCCACAATTGCACGTACCTGGTCTTTGTCGTTTGCATTACCAAGCAGGTCTTCCAGATCGTGTGGGTCCAGGTTTTCGTACGCGTCTTTCCATACTTTCACGTTCCCAAGTTCCGATGCCTGCTCGCGTCTGCGGAATTCGTTTTCCAGCTGTCCGGCGTACGGCACCCAACGGGGGATCCACTTGGTGAGTCCCTGACCGAGCGTACTCTGCACCCTCTCTCCACGGCGCTTCCACATACGTTTTATGTCTTCCGCTCCGGACTGGCACATCTGGATGATGTCGTTGATTGACACCCAGTCGATGGAATTCCAGAGACCGAGCAGCCCCCTCTGTCCTTGACCTGTGGCGCCGGTAGTGTCCATTTCCTTGGATGTAATTGCTTCCATTTTTTTTTCTGCTTCGGACAAAAAATCATTGCGCATGAGAACCAGTTTTTGGCCGATGATGTTTTCGTCGAATGAATCTCCTCCATAGTATGGCTCTTTGATTTCTGTGGTAAATGCTGCTTCCCATTCATCCACCCAGGCCGTAAATTCACCAACTCCACGAGTGTTCTGATGCGTCGAAATGAAGTTTCGTATCTGAACGAAAGCATTCTGAGCTTCTGTGATTTCCGTCCCGATCATGCGGGTGTTGCCCCCTGAGTTAGATCCACCTTCACTATCATCGGTGTCATCATCATGTGTCATGTTGCGCATAACATGCGGCCGTGCGCGTTCGTCCTCTGGCACATCCAGTGTCGCCTCACTGCTCTCCGCCGATCGCGGAGTTTCATCTTCAGCGAGGAGCGTGCAGAGTTCCGCTTCTTCGGTGTTACCTTGCGGTCTGCCGCTCTCGTCCCACGTTGCGTATCTGTTCAGCGCTTCGTCCATCAGATGCTCCCGCACACGGGCATCCGCGCGCATCGCCGCCAGTCGCTCCAGTTTCTCGTCCCCGACGTTATCCTCGGGGAGCTTGAGCTTCTCACGTTCGAAGTCGAGGTATTTCTTGCGGGTGTTTTCATCAACGTGCCAGTTCCCGGCAAGCTGATCGACCATGCTCCAACCGCTTTTGCCGTCGCTCGTTTGCCGCTGGAGTGCCAGGTGCATCACACCGAGGATCTTCGGCATGAGCCCCGTCCGGAACACGAGTGCATCGACGATAGCGTGTCCTTCCTCGTGATGGACGATTCTCGTCCGTGCCTCTTCGTCGGAGACCCCCCATTCCTGTGCTTTGAGAGCAACGTTCGAGGCATCGAGTGCAATGACGTTATCTTTAGAGCGGAATTCGGCATCTTTGCCTTCTCTCAGACTCTCTTCCACGACGTGTACCGCCTGAAGAGCAGCGGTGGCGTCGCGCATTTTCTTCACCTGCAACCGGCACTCACGGAGTTTCCGTTTCCCTTCCTCGCGCGTTGCCGCATCCCTTCCGCGCTCCGCACCCTTCGCGAACTGCAGTTTCGCAAGGACATCGGCACCGATGACACCGAGTTCCTCGTTGATCGGCAGGTGCTTGCACAGTGTGTTGTCCCGCAGGAGAGGTTGCTCCTGCAGTTCTTTCAGCGCCTGCCCCAATGCCTGCTGCGTTTCCGTCCGTGTGCCTTCCGTATTGTCCGTTTTGTCGTTTGCAATGTCCTTCTTGTCCGCGAGCATGTGCGACAGGATTGTCGGACTTTCGATCGCAAGCAGGATCGTATCCAGTTTTTTCCTGCGTGAGATATCGAGATTGAGACGGAGCAAATCCAGATCTTCAGGCGTCGCTTCCCGGTCACGGACGCGTACGGCCGTCTCTGCATACTCCTCGAGATTGAGAACGAATTGTTCGGGTGCATCCGGCGAACCGTCGGGCAGACATACGGACGCGACTTCTTCCAGCAGCTTCGGATGCTGCTGCAACTGTGTGACGGCGTCGCTCAGACGTTCCGCCGTCGCGGCAGCCCAAGCTTCTGCGGCTTTGCGTTCGGACGAAGCTTCACCGAGGAGTCGTTTGATGAGAAGGTCTTCGTTGTCTTCATCCAGCCAGGAGAGCCCATCCAGTTGCGCTCCGAGTGCCTCGGCGCTCCTCATGAATGTATCACTGTCGGTGTCCGGCAGATTTTTCGGATCGTCCTGAGGAGGTTGTTCGTTTTCCCTGATTTTCGATGTCCGCTGTACGCGGAGAAACGTGAGTTTGATATTCTCGATCGATCCCTCCACTTCTTTGGTGCTGATGCCGAAGCGCTTTGCAATCGCTTCCAAGTCATTTGAGCCTGCTTTTTCTGTGATGACTTTCCGGAGATTCTCCAGACGGTCATCCAGTGCGGCTGCACGTTCCGCAAGACGGCGTTCCAGATTCTTCTTCGCCTCCAGCTGCTGAGTTTCGAATTTGCGCCGCACATCATCTGTGTTGGAAAGCGTACTGTCTCCTCCCATGTCTTTCTGTTCCAGAATCGCAAGTTTTCTTGCAGCGATGATTTTATTCAGGAGGAGACCGCGTTTGAAGTCTACGGCATCTGCACCCGCGGGTATTGAGATCGATGCGGGCGGCACATTGAGCGCGGTGAGTGTTGTATCGATGCGCGCTTCATTCCACTGCGCCAATCCGTATTCGTACGTCTTCCACTGCACGTCTGCTTCGTCACTTGCCACGCCCGTTGGGTCCAGCCCTTCGAGGAAGCCTTTCCTCCGCGCTTCGTCGGTGATGGTCCTGTCGATTTCCGCGATCTTTCCTACACCGCTCTCACCGACCTGCGCGATCAGTTCGTCGTAGTGCGCTCTGCGGTTTTCGAAGGCGGCGGCAAATGCCCCGGCAATGCGGTGGTTGCGGATCTGCTTCGCCAGGAGTGCGAGCAAGCGCTTGCGCGTTTCTTCCGCGGCCTCCGCATCAGCCTCGCCGGACGTCAGTTCCACGTACTGTGCGCTCAGTGTGATGATCTCTTTCGCTTCCTTCGTATCGCGAATGCGCTCGTCGGCCCGTAGAATATCTGTTGCCTGTTCGAGGACGAATTCCGATTGCAGTGCGCTCTCCGCCAGCGCTTCCAGATGTTCAACACTGCTGCGTGTGTGTCCGCTGATATGTTCGACTGGCAGGGGAGCGGAATCCGGTCGCTCACCGTCGCCCTGCTCTCTCTGGCGGTCATCCTCGTTGCCGGAGCCCGAAGCACTCTGGCGTTTGTCTTTCGCAAAAGCCAACCGTCTCTCCCTTTCGGGGTGGTGTTCAAAGGCGAAGTGCCAGTGGCTGCGGTTCGGCAGCATTTATATTTTAAGGATTCTTATAAACATGTCAACTACTGATTCTCTGCCGTCCGGAAGCTCTTCGATGAATTCCGCAAGAATCTCATGGAGCGAGAATGCACTGATCGGTCCCGTGAGGATGCTCACCGGGTTCCCACCCTTTTTCCTCTCGATCGTCAGACGAGCGAAATTCTTTCCCCGGAGGATCCAGTAGCCTCTGCACTCGTTCCATTCGGTGAAGGTGTCTCCGATGGCGTACCCCCGCTTCCAGATGCGCATGCGCTTGTCCGCAGGTGCATGGGTATGTGTTTTCCAGTAGATTCCGGTGATGGCGACGATCAGTACTGTGAACGTCCAGCCTCCGGACAGAATGCTGTAGAGGAGACTTCCGAGAACGACGACGCATGCGCCGATGTACCACAGCAGCCCGCGTTCCTGATGCAGGTGCTGCGGCGCGTACCACTGGAGTACGGGGTCTTCGGGAGGGATAGGTGTTTGCATAGGTTTTTGTGTGTAATCCTCTAATTATAGCGGAAAACCCTCTTTTCGGACACGGGAGATACGTTGCAATAAATAGATTTCATTGTATTATAATTTTTGTTGGAACATGGCTTCAGCATGAGAAGAATACGTCGATCCCCCTCAGAATTCCTTGTTGTCAGCATGAAGACTTGTTAGGCTTTCCCGCACTGTGCGGGCAATTAGCTCCCGCCTTCGTCTGCTTGAGGCGGACTACGCCTGCCTGCCGGCAGGCAGGGCGGGCGGGCAGTTGGGCCGCGCGAGGCTCGCCGAGCGCGCACAGAGAAAAGCGTCACATGACGCTCGCGCTGATCATTCCATCAAAAGCATCTCATTCGGGCAATTAGCTCAGTTGGTTAGAGCGTCACATTGA
>VGKZ01000065.1 GCA_016866815.1 Candidatus Peregrinibacteria bacterium
ATATGGATGCCGTTTTGCGCGACAAACTTCTCAACAGCCCGGGTTTGGCAACAGCTGGAAGCAAAAACGAAGGAAGCATGGTGAGTTTCCTTCCCGAGGTCGGCCCACCGGAAAACCGTGTGATCATTCCGAAAATGGGTCTCAACGTTCCTCTGGTGACTCCGTCGTTCGACTCGCTGCTACGGGAAGACTGGGATGGTGTTGAGCACGACATTCAGGAAGCTCTGCAAGACGGTGTGGTGCACTACCCCGGGACGGCGCGGCCGGGTCAGGCAGGAAACTTCTTCGTCACAGGACACAGCTCGTACTACCCGTGGGCTGAAGGAAAGTACAAAACCGTCTTCGCCCGGCTGCACGAACTCGTGCCCGGAGATGAATTCTGGGTGTACTACGGCGGTGACAAGCACCGCTACGTCATCGGGGAAAAGAAAGAAGTGAAACCGAGTGACGTCACTGTTCTCGATCAGCCGACGGGCAGACGTGTAGCGACGCTCATGACCTGTACGCCGGTGGGCACGACCTTACGACGTCTCATCCTCACAGCACAGGAAGTGGACCCGCAGTCGGGAGTCGCTATGAAAGTCGGTGAACACGAGCGTCGCCAGGCACCGTCCATTGCCCCTGCAGCGCTGCCGATCTAACGGGTATACTGGGAATGTGCCGTCGTGGTGGAATGGTAGACACGGGGGACTTAAAATCCCCTGCCCGTCACTGGGCGTTTCGGTTCAAGTCCGGACGACGGCACCATAGATTTGATGTTTGCATCAGACGTACACTGTCTGCGTGTCAGTCCTACTGTCCATTCTCTTTGCGCTGGCTCCGCTCTCCTTCGCACAGGAGGAGACTCCTCTCGACCTTGCAATCGCGAGGGCGGGCTCCCACGCAAGTGCGGATTTCACGGGCAACGGTTCTACAATGAAGCTGACCTACACATCCAAGCAGCCTCTGCACATCTCTGTGTTATTGCTGAAGTCCGACGGGTCCTTCGTTGCCTCTGAGACGCTCGCACAGGTTCTGGATGCCGGAGAGACGAAGAGCGCGATCATTCCACTTGCGTCATCCAGAGGCTGGAGACCGGGAGAAGCCGTCTACAGACTGCACATCCTTGCGGAGAAAGGCGACGAACCACGACTCCTCGCTGTCGAATTCCAGAAAACGGGGTTGATGGAGTATCCGAAGATTGCCGCATCGCAATTCCTTCGTGCACCGGAATTCACGCCGTCCGTGTATCACCGCATACCGTCACGCCATGTCCTCGGGGTATCGATCACGACGCTCGCAGGACTCCTGTTGATCTTCATCGCCTGCATCAACCGTATGCGTAAGGGGAGCATTGCCGCCGTAACCGTGGCAACGACGCTCCTGCTCTCAACGATGACATCGATTGATGTCCTACGCTATTCAACAGCACATCTACGAAGCTGGTTCAGCAGAGACACCTACGGCTCAGCCGGCTCTCTCTATGCCGCAGCAGAGATCATTCGCAGCGACAATGCTACAGGAGTCCTGCTCTGCACGGACGATACCAGCTATCCTGAGGTGATTCTCCAGTACGCACTCTACCCCATCCGGGTGAGCGACGAAAAGCTGTCGCACATCGTCGTGCACCGGTCGGTACATTCCAGCTTCAAAGAAAATGTTGTGCAATGTAACGATAAGCACTATCCATCTTCACTGGTCCGCGAGTTTCCCGACGGAACAAAGATTTTCCGCACTACACCCTCTGCATCGTGATACCGCTACTGTTCTTCATCGGAATGCTCGCGGTGCTCTGGGCAACCGGCTTCTCTCTGAGCCGCCTGATGCTGCCGCATTCGTCGAAGTTGATCAGCGCATCATTGGCGTTGCCATTTGCGGGGATCGCCAACGTCATGATTGTACTGTTTCTTGATCTACTGAGCATTCCCCTCTCGCCTGTTGCGATTCTTCTGTCGTTGATGATCATCTGCATTGCTGCGCACATCGGTGCTGCACGATCAGTCACCGTTGAAGATGATCACGTAGTACAGGCGTATCCGATGAATGTCACATTCAGAATTTTGTGTGCATTCATTCTGGCTTCGGCATTGATCTACGGATTCTCACACGCAGTCCTTCTTCCGACATTCCACTACGACAGTGCGACGAACTGGAACATGCGGTCGAAGATCGGTTTCCTAGAGAAACGGCTTCCATTCGATGACGCGGGTGGGCTTATCCGAAAACCGCACTATCCTCCGCTCTACCACGCTCTCCAGATCACGGCGATGCAAGGGCAGAACGACTGGCGGGAGCCGATTGCAAACGGTACGCACTTCCTGCTGACATTGAGTGCATTTACTGCGGTCTACCTGATCATCCGGAAACTTCGGGGCGGAAACACTGCATTGCTGACCGTCGCTCTCATCATCGGCATTCCCCTGCTGACCCTCCACACGGGCCAGAGTTACGCTGATCTCACGCTTGTACAGACAGCCCTGCTGTCACTCGTTTTTTTCCTGTGGTGGATCGAATCCGGAACGACCCGCTACCTTCTTCTATCATCGATCTTCGTAGGCGGATGTGTTCTCACGAAATCCGAAGGAATCCCCTTCTGCTTCCTGCCATGGACAGTGATGACGCTCCTGCAAGTCCGGAAGCAACGTCTAGCATTGGTTACCGTTCTGCGCATGCTTGCACCTGCTGCGCTGCTCTCACTGCTGTGGATATCGACAGTTGCTCTCAAGGACGTACCTCTCAGTCCACATGGAGCATCGGACGTACTCTTTGGTTGGAACAAGGGTGCGCTATCTGCAATCGCGCAAAGCCTCTTCTCCGAAGGGTCATTCGGAGTGACATGGTGCGCAATTCTTCTGCTACTGCCATTCACAATGGGTACATCGAACACTCTGAGAGTTGGTCTCGTGTGGGGCGCTGCAGCCAGCCTGGGGTACGTCGCCCTGTACGCGTTCACAGACAACGCCGTCTATCTCCTCTCGGGACAATCCTTCGACCGTCAGATGCTGCTACCGGCATCGTTATTCATCCTTTCAATCGGCCTTTCCCTGAGCAACCTGGTGAATCCTGGAAATGGCAATTGAAAGCCAATTATGGTATACTACGGGGAATATGAATACACAACGTATCACCCGTATGCTTCCCTGCTTTCGACGCGAATCCCGCGTCAAAGTGGAAACTGTGGGGTGGATTTCGTTCGCTCTATCCCTGATGACGGGTGCGACATCAACACCGCTTGCGAAAGAACTCACCACTGCATTCTCGCCGCTTTCGATGGTATTTCTGACGGAGTTCTCTGTCCTCTGTTTCACCGTACTCTCATTCGGATTTCTCCCTCTTCTGCATGGACTGCTACGCCTGCGAAGGAAGCACATGCTACCGCTCGTCGTATTCTCGGTCGCAAACGGCGTGATCGCACCGATGTTCATGTTCAACGGACTGAAGACGACCAGTGCGGTGAACGCCGAACTCTTCGCGCGATCCCAAACGCTGTTCCTCCTCCTCTTCGCCGTTGTGTTCCTAAAGGAAGTACTTCGCAAGGAACATGTATTTGCGGCAGGAATCGTGATCGCCGGCGTCACCCTGATCGCTCTGCAGGGGTTCGCATTGGACGTATCGCTGAATCACGGCGACGGTCTCATCATTCTCGCAGCATCGATGTATGCAACAGGTATCTCTGTTCTCAAGAAGTATCTGCACGATGTTCATCCGGAATTATCACTCTTCTTCCGCGGAGTCGTCGCTCTCACCTTCTTCTTCGTGAGCTCTCCATTCCTCAATCATACGTTTGTCCAGGAATTCTCCTCCGTTCCGAACACACTCTTCAGCGTTGTCATGGCGTACGGATTCCTCTCCTGCTTTCTCTCCGTCTTCTGCTTTTACGAGGCAGTGGAGCGACTTGAGGCACACACCATTTCCGTCGGACTTCCTCTCATGAGCATCGGCAGTATCGTCATGGCGAACGTCTACCTCGGAGAGACACTGACCTGGTACCACATCACCGGAGCCGTACTGCTCATCAGTGGAACTATCGGCATGCAAATCGCAGACAGGGTACACAACGCAAAAATGCATCTGCCGCCGTCCCACTACCAGCGCCACTAATCACGGTGCGTACACCTGGAAAGAGAGAGAAATGATTTTCGCCGTCTGCGCACGGTTGACGGCATCTTCCGGACCAAATTCTCCCGTAGGCCTCCCGGTGTCGTCACTGTACCCGGAAACGATCTTGTCGTTCGCCGCTGCCTCAATCGCAGCACCATAGACGGTGGCAGTGGTCACGTCAGTGAAGAGCGTCCCCGACCGTGGAGGAATTCTTGCTTTGAATGCCTGGAGCACAGTTACCACGACTTCCGCACGTGTCGCCGGTCGCGCCGGATCCACTGATCCGTCACTGAACACAGCCCACCCGTTCGCCTCTGCACAGCGAATGTACCGCTCGGACCACCTCCCCGGGGCGATGACGTTTTTCAACGTGTCGCCACAGCCAAAAATATCAATGGCTGCAGACTGGACGGCCATTTTTGCCAACTGCTCGATCGTCACGGAATCCGCAGGGCCAAAGAGACCGGTCGGCCTGCCGTCCTGCGACCGGTAGCCGGAGATGACGCCCCGCTCGGAAACATCACGGATGTATGGCGCGAACCACTCCTGCGAAGGAACATCGGACAGAACGACCGGAACGCCGTCGACTTTGATGGTGAGGTGCGTCCCCGTACTCTCGGGAAGGGAAGATCCCGAGCCCGTTGAAGGAAAGAGCTCGCTTGTATCCCATACAGAAGCATCTTCAGCATGATCGGTGAGAATCTTGTCATCATCTTGCAGAGATGCATCGAATAGCTGGATATCTTCGAGAACCCGCCCGAAATCGGCAGCACACACTCCCAACGGGAGGAACGCAGCAATAATGACCCATGCAAACGCAGCATGGGAGCGATCGTACCGCATCGGAGTGCCTGCAGGCAACGGCACGCAGGGTTCTGGAAAACCTCCTTGCTCTCTCCGCGTCAGGACTGTAGGCTCCTGCGGAACATGAAAGCAGCAGAGGGCACCGGCTCTCCCGGAACCCGCAAGGGGGAGGGAAGCCTTTTTTCCGAATTACAGAACGTACAAACCATCCTGCTGCTTGGATCCGGAGCACTGAAGATCGGGGAAGCTGGGGAATTCGATTACTCCGGAAGCCAGGCAATCAAGGCATTTAAGGAAGAAGGAAAGAAAGTGATCCTCATCAATCCGAATATCGCCACGAACCAGACGAGCTGGGGTCTGGCCGACGCCGTGTACTTCGATCCTGTTACACCTGCTTTCGTCGAACGCATCATTGAGAGGGAAAAGCCGGATGCCATTGCGCTGAGCTTCGGCGGACAGACCGCGCTCAACTGCGGCGTGAAACTCGAAGAATCCGGCATACTCAAGAAATTTGCTGTACGCGTCCTGGGTACCAGCGTCGAGAGTATCCGTAAGACCGAAGACCGTGCCGCATTCAATGCCGAGCTGAAATCCATCGGGGTTGATGTTCCGAAATCTTTCGCGTGTGCAAATGCAACAGAGGCTCTGGAAGCCGGAAAAAAGATCGGGTATCCCGTGATTATCCGCGGTGCCTTCGCGCTGGGGGGTAAGGGAAGCGGAAGAGCAATGAATGAAAAAGAGCTCGCTGAGCTCTGCAAAGTTTCCTTCGTCGAGTCTCCGCAGATTCTGGTGGAAGAGGACCTGACGGGATGGAAGGAAATCGAATACGAGGTCGTCCGTGACGGCTACGACAACTGCATCACGGTCTGCAACATGGAAAATGTCGACCCGCTCGGGATCCATACCGGAGAATCCATCGTCGTAGCACCCAGCCAGACGCTGGATAATGAGGATTACCAGATGCTCCGCTCCATAGCGCTGAAAGTGATCCGTCACTTCGCAATCGTCGGTGAATGCAATATTCAGTACGCCCTCGATCCTCGCTCCCGCCGGTACCGCGTTATCGAAGTGAACGCACGCCTCAGCAGGAGTTCTGCACTCGCTTCGAAAGCGACGGGGTATCCCCTCGCCTTCGTTGCTGCAAAGCTCGCACTCGGATACGCATTGCCGGAATTGCGGAACGCGATCACCGAGGTGACTTGCGCGGACTTCGAACCCTCGCTCGACTACGTCGCAGTGAAAATGCCCCGATGGGACCTCCAGAAGTTCCGGTTCGTATCGGATCAGGTGACGAGCGAAATGAAGTCCGTCGGCGAGGTCATGGCCCTGGGGAGGACATTCGAGGAGGCACTGCAGAAGGCAATCCGGATGCT
>VGKZ01000066.1 GCA_016866815.1 Candidatus Peregrinibacteria bacterium
TCCATTCCTACAACACCGACCGTATCCACACCGCGCTCAGGATGCCACCGCAGACGTTTACCCTACGCTACGAAACGACACGATTCCTCATTCCTAGCAATGTGTCTTAAGAAAGGGGTACTTGCCATGCCGAAGGAAACGCTACGGTAAGCCTAACTCCTGACTTCGAGGAGTGGGCAAAACGGTCAAAAACTGACGATGGTCGGGATGGCGGGACTCGAACCCACGACCTCACGGTCCCGAACCGTGCGCTCTACCAACTGAGCTACATCCCGATTAATGATGACCTAAGAAACAAATTGTGAACGATCGTACGAGGTATTCGACAACCAACTGCCTGTCGGCCGTAGTCCGCCTCAGGCGGACGAAGGCCGAAGCTACATCCCGATATGAGAATTGTAATGTGCCTTGCCTATGAAGCAACGTGGAACGGATTAAAATTCGTTCCATTATCGAAGTAATCTTCAGATTCTACGCGCTTCAGAAATCGCACGACTTTGTAGGTCACGGGGGTGAACATCACTTCAATGCACACTTTGAAGATGTAATTGGAGACAATCAGACTCCAGGCAATCTCCCATGGAAAGACACCGAAGACACAGGCGACCAGTACGAATATGGAAGTGTCCAATGCCTGCCCGATCATCGTGGATCCGATCGTGCGCGTCCAGAGATACTTCCCGCGCGTGGCAATTTTCATCTTCGCGAGAACAAACGAGTTGCTGAACTCACCGAAGAGGTACGCAGAAAGACTCGCTACCACGATGCCCCCCGTACTCACACCACCGAGAATCGCCGCAAACGCATTGTCTCCAGCATACGAAAGCCACTGCCCTTCTCCCGGCATTTTCTCGACGAGGAAAAGGTATGCGCTCATCAGTGCGAGGCAGGCGAAGCCGGTCCAGATGACGCGGCGTGCTCTCGCATATCCATACACCTCCGTCAGCACATCACCGAAGATGTAGCTGACAGGAAACAGGAGCGTGCCGGCATCAAATGCGAGCGGCAGGGCGCCAAGCGAAACACCCCAGTCGACGATCTTAGCGGAGGAAGCGACATTGCTCACCAGGAGAACGGCGACAAAGCCTGCCATGATGATGTCGAAGTTCCGGGAGATTTTGCCTGCCATAGAAGCAGAGCTTGAATCGTCAACAATGCTTTTGCAAGTGAACATTCCGGTGTAGGTTTCCCCCATGCCGGAGCGAAAGCAGGAACAATCAGAGGCAGCACAGAGTACTCCCGACACAACCGGTACTTTTCAGGGAACTGCTGATTTTCGAAGGCTTGAAGGGTTTGTGGCATCCATGCTGCATGCGGAGATGCAGGCAATCCATAAGCGGAAGCCAAACGACAACAGCGGGCCGGACTTGTCTCCCGTCCAGGAGGCTATCCGCTTTCTGCAGCTCGATATTGGCAGCATTGCTGTCGTCGAACGAACGATACCCGGACAGAGCAAAGATGCAGCCTCTGAAGACGACTACGGAAAATTCAGTATCGTCTGCACCATGTCCGGTACATGTGCTCAGGGCAGATTTGCAGAGAAGACGACGATCGCAAGCGGCATTAGGAAAGGCATGAGTTTTCATCAGATATTCAGAATGGTCGAGGAGCGCCTTGGGGACACATACACCAACGCGGTCTCCCTTGTCGTAGACCGCTTCGGAGGCTTTCCTCCGGGTGTCCGTGTGCTGCCATCCACAGTTAACTACGTCGCGCAGCATCTGCAAGCCGAAGGCCTCTACACTGCGAATACCTCGTTCTACAGTGTCCCTGATATCCGGACAAATACCCTGCATCGTCTGGAGATCTTCATAGAAAAAATGCTGAAGGAAATGAAGACATCTGTGAACACGGGAAACTACGATGCACACGGAGTCGACTACACCCCGCAGGATCCGTGGGTATTACGGTTGCATAAAATCAATTTCGATTACATCTCCAGGTTCCGGTACCTCCTCAGTAAGGAAATGTTCCGACTCGAAAAGCATAAATTCCAGATATTGACCTCTACCGATTCAATCAACAATAGAGATTACGTTCACCGGAAGAGGGACAATCTGCACGTAGCAGTGGATCCTGCTATGAGGGATTTCACTGTAATCGCAGTGGACAATGTGATCGAAAGCATCAAGACGATGTGCGATGAATGGAGCGACGTCGTTGTCGTCCTCTGCGGGCTGCGTCAGGCAGGCAAGGCTGCAGAAGATGATGGACCCTTGGCAACCCTCCACAACCTCAGGAAGGCGGACGGTGTAACCGTCGAATTCTACGTCAAAAGCAGAAAGCCTGAATGAGTCGTTGTATGCGATTTCTGAAAGTTCCTCAGGAGAGAGAAAACCAAGAGTATATCTACAATACTTTTCTATTAATCTGTCATTCATTTTTGAACACAAAAGTTATTCAACTTTTGCCGAAGTTCAACCCTGTCAGTGGAAAAGTACGGATTTTCAATCCGGGTGACCAAAACGTCTTTTTGGCTTAGGTGAAGGCTGCCGTGCACAAATATACCGGACTTGAACACTGTATGTAGTCAAATGCTACTGGACACCAAAAACTCTGCCCGTACACTGCGCGTCCCCCTATGATAAGCCCTAGAATACTAGTCGTGAAGCAATTCACACAGCGTGCTTCACTCCCGGTTGTGGCCCTCCACACCGCGCTCATCGCCATCGTGAGTCTCTCGATGGTTATGAGACTTCCCACCCTCGGATAGTCCGGGGAAACGGAACGGAGTGAAGAACACCGGTCTCCGAAGAGGATTGCCTCCGAGGGTTCCGGAAAAGGCATTCATCACCACCCCGCCTCACCGCCCAGAGCAAAGGGCACCCGAGGACGACAGGGTTTTTTGAAAATGAGATTTGCATAGGAGCCCTCAAACGGTATGATCGGGACGTGAATAGCGCTTACATCCTCTCCTGCTCGCCAACAAGTTCGTCCTGTACGAGCAGGAACGGAGTGCGCTAAAGGGTGCGATTGGCCCTTCTGAGCTCTCCTTTCCATTCAGTGGAGGTGTTTTTTGTATTCACTCTCTCCCCTGCCTCTCCCATGGAAAGCTCATCACATTTTCACACACTCACCGAAGAACCCGTACAGGGTGGCACCATCAGGCTGGAAGCCGTCAGTGGCCTCGGACCCGGACCTTTCTACCCTGCAATGGCCATTCCGGAAGCGTGGGCATACTTCAGACGCCTCGCAGTCGATGCAACGACAGCATCGCACCTCGATTCCCTTATGGTCACGTCCGCCCTGCTCAACCCGAACATGAAGAAACCGCAGACGATGCATGCCGACGCAAGGAGGATGATCAGTGAGTGGGTAAGCAAGCAACGTGCGGACTTGCGTCGGGTGCTACAGGAAGAGTGGGCAGGAATGACTCTTGAAGACATACGCAAGACCTCTGCATGTGAGGAGCTGCCCATGCGACAGGTGCATGCAAACATCGGAAACTGCTTCAACAGCGTTCGCTGGAAAATCCTCCGTCACTCAGATTTGCAGATCATTTTGGACGCTGTGTCACTTTCATCGAGCCACGGGCCACTTCTTTTCCCGGAGCCGAATTCCCATCATCCTTCTCGAGTGTCACGAGCACAGTGAGGTATGCCGAGTAATCCTTGTTCGCTTCAAAACGCAGGCCATGACGAGCGTCACCAAAATGATTGCTCAGATGGCCTGTTGATATGCGATCGGCGCCGCTCAAAATCCACCCTTCGTAGAAAAAACCATCTTCAGGAGGGAGAATGTTCAGCTGAATGGTGTGTAGAAAACGACCATCCTCAAACCGGTGAGCCTGTGCAACTCCGTTGGCCGGGGTATCCTTCGAACCATTCATTGCACCGTAAGCAAACCAGATCTCCTTCCCGTGACCCTCATACACAACCTCGCCACCCTGGGGCATGGGATACTGAATCTGCTCCGTCTTGAGAGACTCATCTCTGGAGCTCCGGAGATCCCGGCACCCTGCAAGCAGGAGAGCCGGAACGACGACGAGGAGAAGAGCGCGACGCATAGGGAGAAAATGACTCTTCGAGTATAACATAGGTTCACTGACGCAAGAGAAGATCGAACGAAATTTCTTCGATCAAAACTGCCGCCTACGGTAGATCGCAGCATGATGATCTGCCTTTGCCGCTGCAACCGTATAGCGGGGGGCTTCATCCGGATACATGGCGGCCATGGTATTGCACAGGGCAATGAACTGTTCGACATTATCGGTGTGCGCAATACCCTGGACGTCCTTCCGGATCAACTGAGAGAATCCTGAGATGAGAGCATCGATCTGGACCTTGCGCTTGTCCAGGGTCTCCCGATGATTCGTTCGAACGAGAGCTTGGACGAAATCACGAATGACGAAGAGGGACACTGTCCCTGCACGCTCGAAAGCCTTCTCCTTCGCAAAAAGCTCTCCGGCTGTATCATCACTATCCCTGGCCACTTCGGAGAGCAGTGTCCAGCCACGGGCATCATCGTCGTTATGATCGATGTACGAACGGACGACACGCTCTGCATCCGGAAAGCGTGAGGCCCCCCTCAGAACCTGAGCCTCCCTGAATACGGAATCGCGATGGAACGGGATTCCCCGTAGGGTGGCATACCACCCAAGAGCAGCTTCATTCTCACCACGTGAATGCAGGCTATGGGCACGGGCCAGTCCGATACCGACAGCTGCCTGAGTGATCAGAAAGAAAATGAGAACAGCAGCCAGAAGAACCTCGACAATGTAACGCAGTGGTCTCGGCACGGGAAACGCAACGTCCGCACTGGGGAGTGCAAGCAGCGCCCCCAGCACGATCCAGAACGCTAATGCGATGGGAAAAGCACTGAGTGAGGCAGAGAAGAGATTTTGTATGATGAGTCCGCAGATGCCCAGAATAGCGGTGAGCCGAAAGGAGAGGAGCGGAATATCCGATGACGCAAAGCTCCTCAGAGGCAGATATGCTCTGTAGAGAATCACGAAAAGTAGAAGAAGAAACACTATCGCGGCAGGAAATCCCCTCTCAGCAGCAATGAGCAGTATTGCACTTGGCTCCGCTTCGAATGAACCGCGGGCCTCTCCATCAACATGCCAGAGTACAAATGGAAATGATCGAGGCCCCCAACCAGTGAGTGGCTTTTGCTCTGCCAGTTTCCATGCTTGCACCGTTCGCTCGAGAACCAGAACTTTGCTCTCGGCTACTTCCGGCTGCGGCGCATCGTCCATCACCAGGTAACTGCGGTGTACTCCATTCATGACGAACACCAATCCAGCGGTGCAGAGGAGCGTACAGGAAACGACTGGCAATGCGGAATGGAAAACGGCGAACGAACGAGTCCTTCTGTACACAATGAACGCCCAACCAACCAATTGCAGGATAACAATGGCCGCAGCAACGAGATCGACGGAAAGCAGTACCGCTGTGACAAACACAGAGGAGATCATCGTGCGTAATGCATACTCACAGAGAGCACCTCTCTCCCACCGGAACGTTGGACAACGCTTCCACAACCAGTGTGTAGAGAGCGGCCACAGAAAAATAAGCGCTCCCCTCCACGCATCGGGAGATGTTTCGGATACCCCTGCACTGAAGGAGGACACAGACCCGAACATGAACCGGACCGCAGCGATAGCTATGCTCAGGAGTACGATCGCGGCGAAGAAACGGACAAGAAGACGAACATACGCATCTTCGCTTCCTTCACGTGATGCCGCATTCAACGACCAGAGGAAAATCAGTACGTATGCGATGGCCCTGACCGTATCCTGCCACCCCGTCGACGGCACTGTGGAATACAAAAGTGCATTCACCGAAAAGACAGCGGTGATGACGAGGAGCGCCCAGAGCATGAGCGGAACGGGCCGAAGCGAAAGCCCGCGGCGAACGGATGCGATGTATGCAATGAATGCAATGACGCCCAGCAGTAGCTCGGGGTGGACACCGAACGGCACGAGGAGCGCTATCGCAATGATACAGAGAACCGTCGCGTCATTGGAAAAGGCACGGACAAGAACGGCTCTGTGAGGTAACGTACGCACCGGAAAATCATGACACAGACATGTCGAAAATACCACGGTACCCTGGGTTGACCTGTGTGTGTTGCTTGGTGCACTAGACTGTACAAAGTTGGAACCGTGGTGAGGTCACTGTGGCAGGTACCCCATATCTTAGACACACTCTAGACAACTTCCCCCGAAAGATATGGGCAAACCACATCGCATTGCTCCCGACGTGAAGGAGCAGATTCTCAAACGCATCAAGGATGACGGCATCCCC
>VGKZ01000067.1 GCA_016866815.1 Candidatus Peregrinibacteria bacterium
ATGATGTCTGCGTCCGCAGCGGCGATGATGCCGCCGTGGTTATCGGCATGCAGACGGATCATATGCAGACTGCGTTTGTAGAGATCGGTAACGGCTGCATGCAGGCTGCCGAAATTCTGCGTGTTCTTGTTCACCCAGCTCTTCCAGTAGTTGTGGCAGTTCCGCTGCAGGCGTTCCTGGCCTTCGCGCAGGATGAACTGCTGCAGATCGACGACATCATCCAGGGTTTTCCCGAGGCACAGCCACATGGTCACTTCCGTCTTCTCCGTGGTACCGACCGTGCAGCGTATGCCGACGGTGGAATCCACCGATCCCTGATCAACGACGGTGTTGCTCAGATTGCCGTCCTCAGCGTCCCGCCATGTTCCTTCGAGTCCGCGGTATTCGGATTTGCCGACGCTGTAGCTCGAAATGCCGCTACTGCGGATCTTGTCTTTGCTGTGCAACACAGACTCGTAACCCTGCAGCGGCTTTTCCGACACACAGACGACCGGCTTGCTGGTCTCTCCTCCGACGAGGAAGTACCGCGTTTGCCGGTAGTGAATGACAGAGTTCGTGAACGGTTCGTAGAAGGCCGTGTCTTTCTGCTTGTCCCCGTAAATGTGCAGATCATGGTTGAAGAACACCTGTACTTCTTTTTCTTTGCCGTCTGTCGATCGCAACAGGAAGTGTCGGACGAGGATGTTGCGAACGGGATGCACGTAGTCCTGTGCTTCGATTTCGATACCGAGTTCGTCATTGCGGAGCACGGAGTTTCCGACGAGTGATTCGGGTCGGTACCGCGCGTCAATCTTCCAACTCGGATGATCGAACCAGCGGATACCCTTTCCCTGAATGAACACCCCTGTCCGGTGCTTATCGCCGTACGACGTATGATCCTCCATGCCGACGTACGGGAAGTACAGATCACGCATCTGGAGCGTTGCGTCGAACGTCGCGAGGACGGAGCCGTTGCCGAGGATGAGAGAGCGGGGCATGGGTGGTTATTGAGTGATTCGGGATTCGTTATTCGTGATTCGTTATTCGTGATTCGTGAGGCGGTATCGCAGGTCGTGCATTGCATGGGAAAATCTCCGATAGGCTTCGTACGGGCTTTCGTAGGGGGAGAAGTACTTGTGGACGTCGCCGTCGCTCCAGTACTTCGTGCACATGTAGTACAAGTGATCGGAAATCTGCAGTTTCCTCCAGAGTTCCAGCACTGCGGGATCACCGAGTGCTTTTACGGCTGTTTCGAGTTCGTAGAGCGATGTGAATGACGCATTCTGAATCGCATTTCCTTTCCACGCAGAGAGGTCACGTTCGCGGTCGGCCCAGGAAATTGGTGCGTGGACGTCGTACGTTTCCTCGTTTTTTTGCTTACGCCATCTGCGAATAACTTCCGACGGTGTTTCGCACCGGATGCCGCGTTCCTGCCAAATGCGTGAAAGCGTTGCGAGGAATTCGAAAATCCCGGTGTCCGCCCACTGGTGTTCACCGAATGTTTCGTAGTCCATGAAGAGATTGACGCTGTGGCCGCCGCTGCGCTGCACCCAGTCGGTGAATGTCTCTGCATTCAGCGGATATCCGTTCCAGGATCGATCGGAGAAGCGGAAGGCGACGTCGTCGCTCAGGCGGTAGTTTTTCAGGAGGACGTGGATGTTCTGTGAACGACGGATGGGCGGGCGGTTCCTGCGGATGATGGTTTCCTGTTCTGCAGGAATCCGGAATTTCGGTGGAACAAACGGGTGATTGGGACTGCGTCCGGCAAGCAGTCCGTCCACACCTTCCGCCAGGATACCGGTGAATCCCATGAGTCTCGCGAGGTGCGCGATGTGATTGGAGTAGATCAATTCTGTATTGCGGAAGACCGACGGTGTCTGTCCGAAGAGCTCTTCGATCGTCTGCACATGCTTTTTCACCTGCTGACAGTATTCCTCCGGAGAGGCGAGCGAGCTCAGGGAGTGGTAGTACGTCTCTGCGAGGAATTCGACTTTGCCGGTATCTGCAAGACGTTGGAATGATTCCAGAACATCCGGGCCGTACGTGCGGCACTGGTCCAGGAAGACTCCTGAGATGCTGTAGCTTATGCGGAAATCCGGATAGGTATTGAGCAATCCGAGCATCAGCGCATTCGCAGGCAGATAGCACTTCTCCGCTACTTTTCGGAAGATGGAGCGGTTGTTCGCTTCATCGAAGTAGTCCACGTCCGCCGTGCCGATTTCCGTGATGCGGAGATCGCGGAGACGGTAGGGCTGGTGGACCTGAAAGTAGAGGCAGACGGAGGGGCCGGAGGCTGGTGATCGGTTTTTGGCTATTGGTATTTTGGTGATGGGAGTAGGTTCTCAGGCTGTCAGGTTGTTCGAGAGCGTGCGTTCGTAAATCGATTTCACGATGCCTGCCTGGTTTGCCCACGTGAGCGATGCGAGATCATTGCGGATTTCCGAGCGCAACTGATGGGCGAGATGATCATCTCTGAGAATCGTGAGAACGCAATCGGCCATTTTATGCGTGTCCCAGAAGTCCACCTTGAATGCGTGGTTGAGCACTTCTCCTGCACCGGATTGCCGCGAGAGGATGACGGGTGTTCCGTAGGAGGCTGCCTCCAGAGCGACGAGGCCGAATGGTTCGCTCAATGATGGCATCACGAAGCAATCAGCCTGTGCGTAGAGGGTTTTCGCTTCGTTGCTGTCGACTTTTCCTGCGAAGATGACGCACCGTTCCAGTCCGAGTGCAATGCTTTTTTCCACCAGTTCTCCCACCATGGAGCCGCTGCCGGCGATGACGAATTCCACGTCCGGTCGTATGCGGTGCACTTCCGCCGCCATGGCGAGGAATTGATGGATGCCTTTCTGGATGGCCAGGCGTCCGAGAAAGAGCACCATCGGCAGTTTTCTCCTCGGCACGCTCCAGCGGACTGAGTCCGGCAGGTTGCAGAAGTCTTCGGCGTTGCCGTTATGGACTACGGATACCTTCTCCGCGGGAACGCCGTAGTGCCGGACGAGAATGCCTTTGGTGTAATTGCTGACGGCGATGATGCGGTCTGCTGCAGCGAAGCCGCGGCGTTCACGATCGTAGATCCACATATTCGGACGGAAGTTCGTGCGGTCGAGTTCCGTTGCATGGATGTGCGCAACGAGCGGACGTCTGTGGAACGCTTTCGCGCGGATACCTGCGTCGTAGGTCATCCAGTCATGGCAGTGGATGATGTCGGGTGCAGTGTTCTTTGTCATTTCCACCGCGGAGGCGGTGAAGTACTCGATCGACTGGCCGAGATCTTCTCCGTAGATATCGCGAACGTCGGCCGGCAGCTTATGGACGCGCCACGCGTAATCATCCTCCGAATCGTACGGTGTGAGGCGACTTGCGATCTTGATCGAATGAAATGTCGTCTCGGTGGGGGAGAGGAATGACACACCTTCGTCCGTACTTCCGGCGTGGGGGAGAGCGAGGGTGATTTTGATGTCGAGCTTCAGTAACCCCCTCACCAATCCACGGCACGCGACACCGAGTCCGCCGAGATGGAGCGGCGGATATTCCCATCCGAACATGAGTGCATGCAATGACATTGTTGTTTTTTTGTGTCAAATCCGCGTCCTGCGGCGAAAATATCAGGACATTATAGCACCTTTTGGATTTTCAGGTAGTGCAGAGATGTTGCATCAGCGTTGAATTCATAGTGTGATATCACCTTTGTTTTGAAAGGCAATATTTCCCTGCTTTGCGAAATCGGCGGCAATCTTTCTGTCGTATTCGCAGGACGTTGAAAAGATGCAGTTTCCGGCGACTCTGGTACGAATACTCTTTCACTGAGCCGGTTCCTCGGCGTACTTGAGGACGTGTCCCTTTAAGTGTTCGAAGACCGTCTCGAGATGATCGTTGACGATGATGTGGTCGAAGAGTTCCTGACGCTCTTCGAAGAAGGTGAGATCTTCTTTCGCGTTTCTCATGCGGTCCTCTATCTCCGGCTCGGTATCCCTGCCACGACTGCGGAGTCTGTGCAGGAGCGAGGAGAGCATCTGCCGCTTGCTCTTGCCCGGGGGCAGAAGTCCGAACGACAGGATGGAGCGCCGGCCGAAGTGTGAAGCGAGACCCTGCAGCAGGTGCATCTCGGTAATCACGACAGGAATTTTTCCCTTGGACCAGATCTTCTCGATGTCTTTCGCACGGTAGCCGTAGGAACGTTTTTCAGAAGCGGAAGGAATATGAGTGACAGCGACGATTTCCCCGGCCTTTTCCAGATCTGCGAATGCCTCTGCTGTCACATAGGTGTACTCATCAGCATCACCCTCTTTCGCTTCACGTGTGGTGAGGATGGGTACACGCTCGACGAATTCACCAGCGCGCGTGGAGAGCACGAGACTCACGGTCGTTTTGCCGACGCCAGACGGTCCCGTGAGTGCGATGATGTAACCGCGGAATTCTTCCTTTGCAGGTACGTCCGAGAGAATCTCATAGGCGACGTCATACCGGCGTAATCCTTCCTTGTTCACGGCGATGAGACGCATTTTCGGGGCGACGTGCATGCCGATGGCAATCGATGCCGGTTCGGCCGAAAGCAGTCTGCCCATGACGCGGGTGCCGTCTTCCAGTGCGATCAGGCCGATGGTATAGGGTTGCGTGCCGAAACCTTCGGGTGGATGCCGGACTGTGGTGAATGAGACGATCGTTCCGTTCTGGATACGGCGGTTGCGTACGTTCTGTGCGCGGTGGAGTGTGGCGGGATTCGTCATGCGTGCTCAAGAATGTGGACGCAGCAGGTGGCGCAGGCACCGCCGAAGTTCTGTGCGAGACCGTAACGCTTCTTCCCGGTGCGCAGTTGCTTACAGACGTCGCCGATCTGTTTCACACCCGTTGCAGCAACGGGATGACCGCAGGCTTTGAGGCCTCCTGTGCCGTTCACGGCGATATCCGGTTCCTGGCTGTAGAGAGAGATTCCTTCGCCGGGCGAAGCAAATCCCATATCTTCCAGGCTGATCAGAGCCGCAATCGAGAAGCAGTCGTGGAGTTCGACAACGGAGATATCGGACGGGCGAAGTCCCGCATCAGCATAGGCACGTTCCGCAGCTTCGCGGCTGGCGGGGAATGATGTGATCGTCGGACGCTCCGTGATGCTGACGGCATCAGTTGCGAGCGACGAGGCCGCGAGGCGGACATCACTCTTCGTCTTCGTCGAAAGAATAATCGCCGCGGCACCGTCGCTGACGGGAGAGCAGTCGAGGAGTCTCAATGGATCGGCAACGAGCGGGCTCTGGCCGATCTTTTCTGCCGGGATGGCGGTTCGAAATTGCGCGAATGGATTCAGCACGGCATTTGCATGATGCTTCGCACTGACCAGGTTGAGCTGCTCACGTGTGAGACCCCATTCGTGCATGTAGCGTGCCGTGATGAGTCCGAAAATGCCGGGGAATGTCAGCCCCGAAGGCGAGTCGAGATCTGCATCCGCGGCTCCCATAAGCCCTGCAGCGACAACTTCGTTCGTAGCATCCGTCATCTTTTCCGCGCCGATCACCAGCACCGTTTCCGCGCGACCGCTCTCAAGCAGGGCGCATGCGGTGTGTACGGCAACCGAACCCGAAGCACAGGCGGCTTCTGCACGAAGTGCCGGTGGCCGATGGGGAAGAAGCGATGCAGCGAGAGCACCCAGGTGTGCCTGTCCGGAAAGTCTTTCACCGAGCATATTGCCGACGATCACCGTATCGATATCGAGTGCGGTGCACCCGGCATCGTCAATCGCTTTCGCAATCGCTTCTGCCATCAAATCACGGAGGCTCATCGACCAGTGTTCGCCGAACTTCGTTTGACCGGAGCCGGTGAGGTAGATGGAAGAAGGCAAGGGTGAGGGCGTAGGGGGTAGGGGGTAGGGGGTAGGGTTAGGGCGTAGGGCGTAAGGCGTAGGGTTAGGGTTAGGACTGGGCGTGTGCGTATTGCGAGTAGGTGAGATACACGGGTTTGCTGTCAGTCACAGCAAGTGCCACACCGTCTCTAAGCATGGTCATGAGAAACGCGTCGCTGCCGGCGCCAGAGCCATAGGATACCACCAGAATACGCTGATCTTTTTTGGCCTTTTGCAGCACATGCGCCAGGCCCAGAGGTGAACAGGCGCTGTAGGTATTGCCGATGTCAGCAACGATGAACCCGTGCTGCATCTGCTCCTTCGTGAAGCCGAGCTCCTTTGCGATGCGCTGGGGGAACTTCGCATTCGGCATATGGAGGACGACATGATCGATGTCTGCGGCTTTCATTCCCGCTACTTCGAGCA
>VGKZ01000068.1 GCA_016866815.1 Candidatus Peregrinibacteria bacterium
AAAACGTACTTCCACTGGATCGAGAATCTCCGTGACTGGTGCATCTCCCGCCAGATCTGGTGGGGGCACCGCGTTCCCGTCTGGTACAGAGGATCGGAGGAGTGTGCGGGGGTACGGCCGCCGGAGGGCTCCGGTTGGGAACAGGACCCCGACACGCTCGATACGTGGTTCAGCTCTGCGCTCTGGACGTGGAGCACGCTTGTGGATCCTCAATGTACCGAGGATTACTCCCTGACCCTGAAGGAAATCCTCGAGAAGAGTCCCGACTATCAGAAGTTCCATCCGACGCAGGTGATGGAAACGGGGTACGACATTATCTTCTTCTGGGTCGCCCGCATGATTCTCATGACG
Organism: Candidatus Peregrinibacteria bacterium; assembly: GCA_016866815.1. Lineage (GTDB taxonomy): Bacteria > Patescibacteriota > Gracilibacteria > Peribacterales > Peribacteraceae > VGKZ01. The sequence continues at coordinate 352 of VGKZ01000068.1, forward strand.
ACCTATGCCACTGGACAGATTCCTTTCGATACGGTGTATCTTCACGGTCTCATCCGCAGCCGCGACGGGCGAAAAATGAGCAAGAGCGATCCGGACACAATGATCGATCCTCTGGAAATGATCGCCAAATACGGAGCGGATGCACTGCGCCTCTCCATGATCGTCGGCCAGAGCCCGGGGGCCGATAGCAGGCTCTACGAAGAGAAAATCGCGGGGTACAGAAATTTCGTGAACAAGCTCTGGAACGCATCGCGGTTCGTGCTGATGCAGTGTGAGGAGGCGAAGATCGATCCAAAAACCATCATGTCACTTCCGGATATGTCCACACTCTCTCTTGCAGACCGGGCGATGCTTTCCCGGGAGCAGGCGATTATCGCAAAAGTAACCAAAGGACTTTCGGAGTACCGCTTGAGTGAGACAGGAGAGGCTCTGTATAGCTACGTGTGGGACGATTACTGCGACTGGTATCTGGAGCTTTCCAAGGGCAATGCCAATGTCGCCGTGCTGGTGCACACTCTCCGAAAGATTTTGGTGCTTGCGCATCCATATTGCCCCTTTGTCACGGAGGAGCTCTGGGCGCAACTGCAACCTGGTGATGCAGACCTCCTCATCAAAACACCGTGGCCTGAACTGAAAAAGCAGCGATCCGATGCAGAGAGTGAGGCACAATTTTTGGCACTCATCAGCGTCATACAGAGCATTCGGAAGCTCCGTGCTGATCAGGGCATCGAGCCTGGTCTGCAGGTCACAGTGACATTGCTCACGAAGAAGAGCTGTGCGCTTCTGGAATCCGAACAGGAGCACATCCGCCGCATGGCGAAGGTGGAGAGCCTGATGATCAGTAACGACCTCAAGGCAGCGAAGCCGAAGAATGCCGCTGTGGCCGTTCTTCCGGATATCGAAGTGTATCTGCATCTCGAAGGACTCATCGATGTCGAGAGGGAACGTGAGAAGCTGACGAAGGAGAAGGCGAGTCTTGAGGGCTTCATGAAGACCATCAATGCGAAGCTCGGAAACGCGAAATTTGTGGAGAATGCCAAGCCGGAGGTTGTCGCACAGGAGCGCGAGAAACTGGCAAATGCTGAAGAGAAGCTCCGGAAGATCGAGGAGCGGTTGCAGTCGCTGTGATGGTGTTTGACATTGTGTTTTTTTATCGTACATTGAGTATATGAATATGACGATGCAACCACGGTCGATTCTGTTTGCTGAGGATTACTGGCCCATTGCCAATACGTATCGTGAATTCTTCAAGCGGGAGGATTACGATGTGACCTTTGTGTCCAATGGTCGTGAGGCTCTGCAGACTCTTCTCTCCCAGCCTTCATTCACCATTTTGCGTACGGATTACAACATGCCGCAGATGGACGGATTGGAGTTACTGCAGCGGCTTCGTCTTGAGCATTTGCAGATACTGCAACAGTTGCGCGTCGTGGTAAAAAGCGGCAATCCTGATGAGCCTCTGCGCCATGAGTGCAGGCAGCAGCGGGAAGCCGGCGTTACCATCGATTGCCTAAACAGCATGAATGAGTTTAAGTTTTGGAATGCTTTGATTAGTGGCAGTGATCGGTGGCAGGAGCTTGTAGAGCCGCTGTGAGAGCAGGGCCTCCCCCAACACCCCCCGTGGCGCACGGAACCCGCTCCGGACTATATCTTCGTCATCCGCAAAATCATATGTCCGAGCGAGCGATCAGTGAGCGAGCGAGTTTATGATTTTGCGGCAGCTTTTCTTTGGTTCATTTCTTTTCGCTGCCGAAAAGAAATGAACAACAAGAGCGGGTATTGCGTTCTATATGGCTTCCGCCACACTCAATTTCTTCTTTCCTGCGCCTGCAGTGTTCATCGCAGCCCCCCGTCCAATCACACCCCGTCCGTATTTACTGTGCAGCACATCGAGTGCGGTTTGCACCTTCTCCGCACCTTCGGTTTTCTTCGGTGCTTCGAAGAGCGAGAACTGCGTTCCGCCTTTGGGGTTCAGATCGAGGAGTGCAAGACCTGTTTGCGTGCAGCGCAATCCATTCTCCCAAAGTCGTGCAAAACACTTCTCGATGTAGGGGAGTGCCTGCTCTTCGGTATCCACGGGCAGAGGAAGTTTCATGGTGTAGCCTCTGTGGCGATATTCGTGGTCCCGCATCCACACGGAAACCATGCGACAGGCCAACCCCTCACGTCGCATTTTCAGCATTGTGTAGGTCAAATGATGGAGAAGATGACCGTACACCATCTCCCGGTCCTTCGAGGACGGAAAACTGCGGCAGCGGGAGACCGATTTCGGTGGCGCGGGATTTTCATTGATGCCGGTGAGCGCTTCGCCGAGGAGTTCGCGCTGCATGTCCACTCCCGGTTCACCGAGAAGCTTCTTGATGAGCACGGAGTCCGCATGTGCGATGTCGTACGCGGTGGTCCAGCCGTGCGCGGTACTCAGCAGTTGTCTCCGCGGACCGATGCCGGGAATGGTTGCCGCAGTACGATCACGGAGGAAATCGTCTATGGAGAGCACCGGAGGGGAGATGATGGTAACACCCGCAGGCTTCCGGTATTCACTGGCCATTTTCGCGAGCAGCTTGCTCGGTCCTGCGCCGATGGAAATGGTCAGTCCTACGGATGCGCCGACGGTTTTCTGAAGTTCTCTCAGGTAGTGTTCGAGGTTTGCCGGGGTACCGCCGGGCAATGTGCGCAGATCCAGGAACCACTCATCGATGGAATACTGTTCTATGAGGGGGCAGCGATTGCCGAGGATGGTTTCGATCTGGCGTGACGCGAGGAGTGCTTCCTCAAAGTCCGAGGGGATGGCGATGGCTTTAGGGCACAGTTTTTTGGCTTCAGAAAGCCTCATTCCAGTCTTCACGCCGAAGGCTTTTGCTTCGTAACTGGCGGCGATCACACAGCCACCACCCATGCCCAGTGCAAGGAGAGGTTTGCCCTTGAGATCGGGGCGCCGGCGTTGGAGCGCGGAGGCAAAGAAGGCATCCGCGTCGATATGGGCGAACATGGACGAGGGGTATTCCGCAACGGAGATTGAGCAATCGCCGCGGCGTTGTAGATCAATACTTCCGCATCACCCCCACGACGACACCGCCCGTTTGCAGCTCTTCCATGGCATACATGTCGGGGTAGTTGGGGTTCTCGGCTTGCAGGTAGTACTTCCCCTTATCACGCTTGAGCCGCTTCAGAGTGAATTCTCCATCGAGGATGCCGACGACGATGTCATTGAGCTTCGGCGTCTTCTTCCTGTCTACGACGACGATGTCCCCTTCATAGATACCGGCTTCCATCATGCTGTCGCCCTTTACGCGCAGAAGGAACGTCGATGCTTTCTGATTACCGATGAGATAGGCGTCCAGTGTCAGCATTTCCTCCGCCTGTTCCTCCACCGGTGCTGCAAATCCAGCGGAAATCGGACCGAAGAGGGGAAGCATGAGCGGCGCAGGCTGCTCATCAGCACTGTTTTCCGTCAGTTCGAGGATCTTGATACGGCCTTTCGGATCTTTCTCGATGAAGCCCTCACGTGCGAGCACGTTCACCACCTTCGCAACGGCATTCTTGCTGCGAACACCGAAAGCGAGCGCTAAATCAGAGAGCGAAGGGCTGTAGCCGCGCTTGCGCTGGAACTCGCCGATGTAATTCAGGACCGTTCGTTGGTGAGGAGTGAGGGTCATGGAACGGGGAGGTACGGAAGGTAAGGTAAGTAAGGTAGGTAAGGTAGGTTTCAAAGGACGACCGTCCACCATGATAGGTGTTCGTACGTACACTGTCAAGCACCGGAAGTTTTTTGGCTTCACCGGGGGATTTCAGCCCAGACCGAGCGCATCGAGAGGAAGACGATCGTGAGCACAGCACCGCCGATGATCCCTGCGAAGAGCAGAGCGGCGTTGATGCCGTGGAGATCGGAGAATGCGCCGAAGAAGGGGGCGGAGCAGGCGAAGATGATGCGCATCGCCATGCCTTTGACGGAGAGTACCGTCGAGCGCACCGAGGAATCCGTCATGCGGTTCACGAGGTCGTTCGTCGTCGGGGTCAGAATGCCCCATGCCGTTCGCGTGAGCAGGAAGAACACCAGTGCCCATAGGGCGGGGATGGTACCGAGTGCCAGGAAGCAGGCGACGACAGTCAGTGCGATGCCGAGGAGGATCAGGCGGTCATCGATGCGCTTCTCCAGCGTGTGGGCGAACCCCGAAGCCAGTGCGCCCGCTGCGACGAAGATGGCGTGCGTCATGCCGAAGTAGACGAGTGGGAGACCGATCTGCTGCTGGAACGGCTGCGTGCTCCAGAAGAGCATGAGCGTCATCGAAGCGATGCAGGCGTGCAGCAAGACAATGCTCCGCAGCGCTTTGCTGCGTACGAGCGTATGCGTGCAGATATCCCATACTGCCTTCCAGTGGTTATGGTGGTCTATCTTGTGACGTTTGGGCTCGATGAGGGAGAGCGAAGCAATGCAGGCAATGCCGAAGGGGAGCGTGTTGGCCCAGAAGGGCGTCCGGAGCGATATGAGCGCCAGAAACCCGGCCAGTACCGCACCGGCGGATTCCGCGCCGAAGTGCATCAGCATCTGGCGTCCGTTGATTTTCCGGAATTCCTTCTCCCGTCCCAGCTCGAGCAGCGAGTCGTAGGTGAGCGCCTCGAGAGTTCCCGAGTAACAGGAGAACCCGATGGCGAGGAGTACTTCCGCGCAGGCGAATCCCCAGAAGCTTTCGGAGAGTGCATACACGACGAATGCCAGGAATCCGGCGACGGATCCGGCGATCGCCATGGGGACCCGTCCGATGCGGTCCGAGAAGTATCCCGTGGGAATCTCGAGGACGATGATGGCCGTTGCGAAGATGCTCTGCAGGAGCAGGATTTCACGCAGTCCCAATCCGTTGCTCTGCAGGAAGGGGACGATCACGGCGATCGAAAGCATCATCCCGCTCCCGAGGTGCAGGACGAACAGGGAGCGGAGATTGCGTTCAAGCCCTGCGCGGTAGTCGTCATCCATGGCGGTATTCTACCCGTTCCTCCTTCCCTACCTACTACCTACTATTTCCTACTCACTCTTCTATCACATCCAGATCTTTCAACGAACTCAATTCCAGATACGTGATGGTCCACACGGTTTGTTTGAATACCATAAGGTAAGCGAAGAAGTAGCTGGCTGCTGCAACGAGAGCCAGACCGATGACACAGCCGATGCTGTAGCTCAAGGCGGGGGAGAGGACCTGTGTCAGGAGCAGCCCCACGCCGAGGACGATGCCGGGTATGAGGACGATCATGAGGATATTGATGAGGATGCGCAAACTAATGACGAAGAGCAGGATGAAGAGGAAGAACACGTGCCCGAGATGGCTGATGATGAGTTTGATGCTCTTACCGACGGATTCGAATGGTCCGAGCTTGTGGATGACGATGCCTTCTTCCGCGAATGATGCGAGGAACTTGATGATGTTACTGAAGACCCAGAGGAAAATCACCATGCCGATTGGCAGCAACAACAGTGTGCCTTCCGGTCCATAACGGATCATCAGCGAGATGACGGTGACGATGGTGGAAAGCCCGCTCAGGATCAGTACTTCATGCACGATGAAGATTGGCAGGAAGTTGTAGAGCGCCAAAACGAGCCCGCCTTTCACTTCCTGTTTGAGGTGTGACTTCGCTGCAAGACCGATGATTGCTCCCTGCGCGAAGTGGGGGAACACGAGCTCGATGGCGATCATGACGAAGATGGTGATGATGATCGTCCACGCGGCCGGGGCGGGCATGAATTCCAGTAAGAATTCTTCCATCGCGAAGAAACTGATCGTTTCCCCCTTGATGACGTACAGATAGAAGAACCA
>VGKZ01000069.1 GCA_016866815.1 Candidatus Peregrinibacteria bacterium
GCCGGCGTAATTCAGGAGGATGACGGGATCATCGAAGTCGATCATCGCCTGAAGTTCGGCGCTGGATGTCACGTCCGACTCGTAGCGGTCGATGATCTCCTGCATCAGAACAGCATCGATCGGCTTCGCGCTGTTGATAATCAACACGAATTCGTCGCCACCGGCGACGATGGGAGTGATTTCCAAACCTTCCGTTTCCCGCATCCATACGTTCGTCGGACTCTCCGGATCCGTGAGGACCTTCGTCAGTTTCTTCAGGAATATGTTCGTACCTTTATGGCCGATGCACTCTTTCACTGCTTTCAGCCCATCGACGTCCAGCATGACGAGCCCAAAGGAGTGGAGTGACTTTTCCCCTCCGCCGTCACGCACGCATTCTTCCAGATACTGTTCCGTCAGGAAGCTGCCATACTTGAGGGATTTGATCGGGTTCTGCCCGGAGTACTCGTAGTGGTGATAGATGATTTTCAGGGCACGCTCGCGAACCATGGCCGTGATTGCTTCCTGCGACGGCATCTCTTTCTTGTCGACAATCGCTGCAAGGCGGATATTCTGCTCGAAGACCTCAAGCAATTCACGCGTGGTGGAACCGAGGAGGGTAATGATACGTTCAGTACTCCTGAGTGCATCGCTCTGATCGCCGTTGTCACGGTGGTGAAGGTCCTTCAGCCACGCGAACGCCTCCGTGAGGAGGGTCTCCGCTTGACCGTTTTCGGGGGTGAACTCAGTCATGATTTCGTTGAAGGGAAGCCAGATTTTACGTATTTTTGCGTATATGTCAATCCTCGGTTGTCCCATCGGAGACCGCGGAAATACTCATCCGAAAAATTCCGGAGATCAGTCGTGCCCATGCGGGCTCCGGAGGGCATTAACTCATCTATCTGTTTGCCCGAACATCGCTGCACTTGTACCCTTTGCACGTTATCACACCCATGAACGAACCGTTGCAGAAGGCACCCGAAGGATTTGAAGCTCTAGGCGTTTCGCCCGTCTTTCTCCATGTCCTCGAACAGCGCGGCATCCGCACCCCGACGCCTATCCAACATCAGGCGATCCCTGCGCTGATGCAGGGAAAAGACATCGTCGGCATCGCCCAGACCGGTACCGGGAAGACCCTTGCGTACGGTCTGCCGCTCCTCCAGAAACTGGTGGCAGGGAAGGGCAGGGCATTGATCGTTGTCCCGACGAGGGAGCTTGCCGCGCAGGTGGGGGACTCGCTTTCGGGGTTCGGACAGAAAGTCGGCATCCGTATCGCAGTGTTCGTCGGTGGCGCCTCCATGGGTCTCCAGCGGCAGATGATCCGCCAGGATCCGCGCATTCTCGTCGCCACACCCGGACGCTTGATTGATCACATCAAGCAGAAGACGATCACGCTCCGTGAAGTGAATACCTTCATTCTCGATGAAGCGGACCAGATGTTCGATATGGGTTTCAAGCCGCAGATCGATGAGATCATCCGGCATGTGCCGAAAGAGCGTCAGACGATGCTCTTCTCCGCCACCATGCCGAAGGAAATTCTGGCACTCGCCACGGCGAACATGCAGCTGCCGCTGCGGATTGAAGTGGCTCCCGCCGGAACGGCCGCTGAGAAGGTGGAGCAGGAACTCTTCATTGTGAACAAGCAGGACAAGATGCGCCTCCTGCAGGCGTTGCTCAAGGAGTACACCGGAACGGTGCTTGTGTTCTCCCGCACGAAGCACGGAGCCAAGAAGATTGCCGCAGGCGTACGTGCGATGGGTCATCAGGCTGCGGAAATCCATGCGAACCGTTCGCTTCCGCAGCGCAAAGAGGCGTTGCTCGGATTCAAAACCGGCAAGTACCGCGTGCTCGTTGCAACCGACATCGCCGCGCGTGGAATTCATGTCAGCGGTATCCAGCTTGTCGTGAATTTCGATCTCCCGAATGATCCCAATGATTACGTGCACCGCATCGGTCGCACGGCACGTGCAGGGAAAGAAGGGAAGGCAGTCTCGTTTGGCATGCCGGATCAGCGCAATCTCATCCGCAGCATCGAACGTATCGTCCGCTCGTCGCTTCCGGTCAAGACATTGCCGAATCTTCCGCCGCATGCACCGCATACCGCTGTTTCCCTGGATGATAGGCAGAGGGGTTTCCGTTCACCATATCCCTCACGTCATTCCTCGCAGGGAGGCTTCCACCGTGGTTCCCGCTCCGGATCGCATCGAAGTTCGTCGCGCGGAAACTTCCGCGGAAGGCGGAGGAATTCGCGGTAAGGCTTTTTGCTCTATACTTGTGCGGTGTTCCGTCGTCTGTCGATCATCGGTTTTGCATTGCTCTGTGGCTGCAGTTCTATACCTGATAAAGATGCCCTCGCATTGCGTTACGGGAAGTACACGGACATGTTGCAGAGTGAGACTCGGCTCAAGGGACCGAGAGCAGGTGCCGATCTTCTGCGTACATTGATCGACAACGATCCGGCAATCGTGGATCTGTGTCACGGTCTTTCCCATGAGATCGGCCAGTCTGCGTACCACACGATCGGGTTCGAACAGGCGATGGCTGCCGAGGACGATGTGTGCGGTTCCGGGTACATTCACGGTGTCATCGAAACGCATCTCGCGAAGGTTCCCGACCTCGAAGTGGCGCTCTTTTCCCTCTGTGCGCCGGATGCCGCAAAGTGCTTCCATGGGCTCGGACACGGTCTCATGGACAGGAGCGGCAATGATCTCCCCGGTTCCCTGGCGCAGTGCAGTCGCTTTGAGCGGAACCATCAGAAGAACCAGTGTGCCGAAGGTGTCTTCATGGAAAACTTCGATACGAACGGCGAGGAGCATTTCTCCGAGTACCTGAAACCCGACGACATCTACTTCCCCTGCAGGGGGCAGACTGCCGTCTTCGAGGGCGTGTGCGCGCTCTACGCTCCGCGGTACTACCTGCGTCTGCACCCCGGTGATTACGCCGGTGCGTACGACTGGTGCATGACGGAGGTGCCCGAAGGACCGAGAGATGCCTGCATCAAGGGTTTCGGTTCGGTTTCCATGAAGCAACATATTCGCAATCCCGTGCTGGTGGAGCAGATGTGCGATGCGCTTCCGCCGGAGTACGCCGGTTTCTGCATCGAAGGACTCGTCAGTTATTACGTCGTGCACTATGCGTCAGTCACGAAGGGGAGGGAACTCTGCGCCATGCTGAACCAAGCATCCGTTCCGATTTGTGAGCGGATCGTTGCGGAGAGTGAGGGGTTTTATGAGAAATAACGTCGCGGAACGGCTATTGCATAGGTGATACACTTTTGATACACTTACTATGTTTCCCCTTATTCGATGCCTACAAAGAAAAAGCGTTTGAATATTACATTGCCGGAGGAGACGCATGTCTATCTTCAGCGCCTCGCGCTGCGTGACCATATGCCCGAGGCAACAAAGGCAGCGCAGCTTCTGCAGGTTGCACTGGAGATCGAAGAAGATGCATTTTTTGCCGCCGTTGCGGACAAGCGAGCGAAGAAGAGGAAGCTTCTTTCCCATGATGCCTTCTGGTCGAAGGCGCTATGACCTACATTCTACGGTATAGCGCGGAGATTGATTTCAGGCGTTTTGCGAAGCTGCCGAAGAAGGATAGGGTACGGATACGAAAAGCCATCGAACAGAAACTCACCACGCATCCGGAAATTTTCGGGAAACCCCTGCGCCAGTCCCTCAAAGGTTGCAGGAGTCTGCGAGTTGGTTCCTATCGTGTGGTGTATAGGATTGTAGGCAGGACCGTGGAGGTGCTCCTCTTCGGGCATCGGTCCGGAATGTATGAGGAAGGAGAGGTTGTGTTGTGATTTCCTCGTGATGAACCTTGTAATGAGCCGTAATCGCGCAGTCTGGCCTGCCAACCGAAGCGCCGCAGCGCGCAGGTTGGAGCGGGATACGGGAGTCGAACCCGCCTCTCAAGCTTGGGAAGCTTGCGTACTACCGATGTACTAATCCCGCTTCGGAAATCCGATCATAGCAAAGGTTCTTTTCTCAGAGCACCTCCGTCGTCATTTTTCTCTTGCAAAATATTTGCAATAAGAGTCTTCACGTTTATGCTGCATGCAATGCAAGATTCTCCTTCATTACTGCGCAGCCGCGGACTCCGTGCCACGGAACCCAGAAAGCAGGTGATCGCCGCGCTTTCCTGCGGGTCAGTCCCGCGTTCGCCGCAGGAGATTTTCGAAGCAGTCGAAGGAGCGGTGAATCTCGTGACCGTGTACCGCATGCTCGAAGATATGGAGAAGGCCGGGCTCGTGCACAGGCACCACCCCACGGGAAAGTTCGTTCTGTGTCCCATGCCGGAGCAGAAGGGGCACCATGGGTTTCTGCACTGCGTTAGGTGCGGCAAAACGGAGGAGTTCATGGAACCTGCCCTTTGCAAGATCGAGAATACTATCGCCAAACGTGCCGGTTTTACTCCTGTTTCCCATTTAAGTGCCATCGACGGCCACTGCGCCGCATGTCGCTGATCTTCCCTTCCCGTTCATGTCCGTTATTCCTTCCATCTTCATCAGTATCCTTCTCGTCAGCGCGATATCGCTCGCCGGTGTCACGCTGCTCTCCCTGCACGAAGCCTTTCTCAAGCGCATTCTTCTGTGGCTCGTCAGCTTTTCCACGGGGGCTCTTCTTGGCAACGTATTTCTACACTTGCTTCCTGAAATGGTGGAAAGCAGTGCCGATGTGCATCGCTCACTTCTGCTCGTCCTTGCAGGCATGTTGCTCTCGTTCATCGTGGAGAAGTTCATTCACTGGCGGCATTGCCATGCCATTCATTGCGACTCCCACGTGCACCCGGTCGGTATCATGATGCTCATCGGGGACGGGGCCCACAATGTACTGGACGGTATCCTGATCGCCTCCACCTACCTTGTGGATCCCGCACTGGGAGTCGCCACCACGATCGCCATCATACTGCACGAAATACCGCAGGAGATAGGGGACTTTGGCATCCTGCTTCACAGCGGTTACTCCCGTGGTAGAGCCCTCTTCTTGAACTTCGCCTCCGCGCTGACGGCATTCCTCGGTGCCGCGTTCGTTCTGGCTCTGCGTACCCGCGTTGAGGGTATCGAGCTGATTCTTCTCCCCATTACCGCCGGTAACTTCCTGTACATTGCCGGTTCCGATCTCATACCCGAGCTTCACAAGGAATCGCGCGTTCGTGATGCGCTCTCGCAGCTCCTTTGTATGCTGCTCGGTATTGCGCTTCTCTGGACTGTCAGTGGTGAAGGACACGGTCACGCTCATGATGGTGTTTTGGAAGAAGATGTGCACTATGAAGAACAGGGTCATGATCACGCCCATGGTGAAATCCGCGTGTTCTCCGGTGTCATCGCTCCCATGGAGCGCCCCGCACCGGATATCGAATACGACTACAAGCTGCTCTTGGATGAGCCGTACCACGATCCGCTGGACGCCTATGGACGCGAAAGTACGCCGGAGTTTCCGCTGATCTCCGAAGAGGGCGATATCGATTTCAAAGAGCACCTCGGCGAACGTGTCAGCGTAGTGGGTGTTCTGGAGTGGGGCTACGCGGAGTCGCGCGTGATCGGCGTGATGTTGCTTCGGGAATGATAGACTGCATCTATGACTGTCGCTGCGATCAAGCGAGAACTCCTCCCACGCCATGAAGAGGGTTTCTCGGAAGTGATCCTCCCAAAAGTGCCTGAATGGTTGTATTGAGGCATTGCAACAGCTTCAAGACGCTCCATTGACAGAAACATCTATTTATTATAAGTCATATCATGGTGTTCTTTCAGAGCATCGTCAAGGTTTAGGTTTCAGAATTGTTTCTATGGCTCCCGAGTGCGAAGAAAACCCCGTGTGGTATGTGGTGTTTCAGAAGCAGGAAGCGCAATCTCGAGAGCCATGCGTGGCTCAGTAGTGCTGAGATTGTAGAAGTTGGAGGGAAATTATGGATGCGATTACCGGAGATTCTTGCTAGGATTCCCGCGGCTCTTTCGTTTGCATGCGGGTATCGTATAGTGGCTATTATATCAGCCTTCCAAGCTGAGGAGGCGGGTTCGATTCCCGCTACCCGCTCCACGAAGTACTGCTCACTTCGTTCGCAGACTTCGTGGCACAGCCATCAGATTTTGTGAAACGACATCAGCAGTACTGAGTGCCGTGTAGTGATCGAGGTGCGAAGCACCGAGATCTACT
>VGKZ01000070.1 GCA_016866815.1 Candidatus Peregrinibacteria bacterium
CACACCATGGACACGAGATGAACTTAGGACTTTATCGATGGCTTCATCTACATGAAAATGATGCACCTCTATACACTCATGAGCATCCTGAGGTAAAGGATCTCTGCACAAGTTGTGAGCAGTAAAGATATGTGTCTTAATATTTACACGCTCGATCCAATAGCAAACAAAATACGGCTCTAGAACATCTGCTCTAAAGCCTGTCTCCTCGCGCAACTCTCTCTGCGCAGCAAGGAGCGGGTCTGCTTCTTTATCGATCTTCCCAATCGGGAGCATCCAAATATAGTCGTTCCAAAACGGACGGTATTCGCGCAGTAGTAAGATCTTACCGTCGTCGTCAAAAGCAAGAATTGCTGCACTGTCCGATGTTTTCCCCCGTGCAACAGTCTTCGTTACACCGTTCGGCATGACCGCTGACTCCTCAGTGATCGTCCAGCCGTGCCCGGAAAACAATTCCTTCATAGGTCGAGACCGGCAGCCTTGCGGATTTCCTTCTCCAGCTTCCTCGCAGCGTCCCTGTGCTCAAGAAGGAACAAACGCGCCTGTTCCTTACCCTGTCCGAGAGTCTCGTCGCCGTGGCGGAAGTACGCGCCGGATTTTTCGATGATGCCGTACTTCACCCCGAGCTCGAGAATGTCGCCTTCGCAGCTGATGCCCTTCGCGTAGAGGATGTCGAACTCTGCCTGCTTGAAGGGAGGTGCGACCTTGTTCTTCACGATCTTCGCACGCGTTCTATTGCCGACGATTTCCTGCGACTCCTTGCCCTCGGCTCCGGGAATTTTTTCGAGAATCTTGTCGACGCGGCGAATATCAATACGCACGGAAGAGTAAAACTTCAGCGCCTGCCCGCCTGCTGTCGTTTCAGGATTGCCGAACATAATGCCGATCTTCATGCGGATTTGGTTGATGAAGATAACGCTGCATTGCGTCTTTCCCACAATTGCAGTGAGCTTACGCAATGCCTGGCTCATCAGACGTGCCTGAAGACCCATTTGAGGGTCTCCCATCGACCCGTCCAACTCTGCCTGTGGCGTCAATGCGGCGACGGAGTCGATGACAATAATGTCAATGGCACCACTCCGGACCAGAGTCTCAGCGATTTCCAGCGCCTGTTCACCGCAGTCCGGCTGAGACACGAGGAGGGAGTCGATGTCGACGCCGATTTTTTTTGCGTACTGCACATCGAGTGCATGCTCCGCATCGATGAAGGCAGCCCGTCCACCGAGCTTTTGGACCTCAGCAATGGCATGCAGTGACAATGTTGTCTTACCGGAGCTCTCCGGGCCGTAGATTTCTATGATGCGTCCCCTGGGAATGCCACCGCCGAGAGCGATATCCAAAGCGAGGGAACCAGAAGAGAAGCGATCGATCTGACGGTAGGCATTTTCATTCATTTTCATCACCGCACCGATACCGTAGTCCTTTTCAATCTGTGCGAGCGCGGCTTTGATGGCCTCATCTTTTGCCTTGCCGGTTTCATCCTTCTTTTGAAGGACTTTCTGATCCTGCATTTTTGCGGGGGAAGCGGTCTTCGTCATGATGATACTGGGAGAAGGAGATAGGAGAAAGGGGGAGAAGGGTCATGTGCAGGCGGACTGGTACTGACGACACGTTACCGTGCAGCCCATGGCGAGAAGCCTTCGCTGCAACGGTCTTTGGCCGGTGAAGTGCACGTTGCCCAGATAAACATGCACTTCGTTTTTGACGGGTGAACTTTGCACCCATGACAGAAGCGACTGGGCGTCGAATTTCCTGTGAAGTCTTTCCGCGCTCCAATCCACCGTTACGCCGGAGCGGGTAAATGTCGGTGCCGCTCGTGAAATGGTTTGAAACATAGATTTGGAGTAAGAATATGCACAGTGTACACCCGTACACCCTTTGTGCAAGTAAAACGGGTTGCCGATCGTACACCTTGGTGGGATTACGAAGTTTGCTAGGTTTGCGAGGTTTGCGATGTTGTAAAAAAGATGAGCCTGTCCACAAGCACTTCGCAGACCTCGAAGACCTCGAAGACCTGCCTACCGGCAGGCAAGCCTCGAAGACCTCGCAGACCTCGCAGACCTACATCTTTACCTCACATCCTCCTGCACCTCCCGATGTTCTCCTGAAGATCCGTCACATCGCAGTACGAACCTGACGGACAGAGAATGCCTGCAGGACCGCCGCACGGGCCGCCGAGAGATCCGGAACCCGTGGCAGGAACTGCCGATGAGGATGCCCCGCTCGCCTTGAGGGTAACCGTCGAGAGGACGGAGAGGAATTGCTCACGCAGAGTGTCTGCCTGCACTCTGTCTCCGGGAATGAAGCGGAAGAAGAGAACGGTGGCCGGCTGCTTCACGGCAACAATCTGTGTTCCGGACAAATCATCGATTAAGCGGACTGCCCTGGATGCGTCGATGACGATGGGAACGCCACCCTCGGGAAGCGTCGCTCCTTCCTCCTTCCAAACGGCAAGCACGGGATCGACCTCCGGCGTGTCGCTCTCCAGGCGGAATTCATAGCGCCCGGCAGTCTCTGAACGCTTCCACAGAACGGGGACTTCCATGGAGAGGGGGATATCCGGAAGACTGACCGTCTTTGCGGTATCCTCGACATCGGTCACCGACGAAATGACGAGTACCGGAAGGAATGACGGGTCGATGTTGTGCTCAAGCTTTCCGCGCATTGTGATCATCTTCCCCTGGTACGTACGCAAGTTCACCAGTGCACTCTCAGCGTAGTACACGTCTATACCGTCCTGGAGAACGACATGCGTCCCACGGCGCACTGCGGAAAGGGACGCGGGTTGCAGAATACCCTTCACCGTCTGCTCACCCTCAGGAAGAGGAGGAAAGACCTGTTGCTCACTGCACGAAGTCAGGAGGACACCAAGAGCACAGAGACAGAGAAGGAGGGTAGACGAATGAAGTCTCATACGCGCGAAAGTATGACGGAAGTTACGTCAGTGCGGGGAAAGTCCGCTATTTCTTCTTGCTCGGATCGAACGCGTACACCGCACGACCGACGCGGGTGAAGTACGGCATCTTCTGCAGGTTCAGGGAAATAGTCCCCACCTTCACAGTGCGCTGCTTTGCAACTTCGGCAATGATTTCTTTCTTACTGAGAGGACCCTTGTCCTTGAGAATTCTCTCGATGACGTCAGCGACCGTTCCGGACTCATAGCCCCACTCTTTGAGAGCGTAGAGACCGCGGCCGACGAGGACAAATTGCGGATAGCGGATGAGCTCGTTATGGACGGCCTGCACAGTAACATTCTTGTGATCGAAGCTTGCATCCTTGATGCGGTTGGCGATATCCATGAAGTGAATTGGCTCACCGATCTTCTTCAGGACGATCTCGATCTTGTCGCGGATACTCCGCGGACGGACGAAGCGCCACTCCGTGAGTCCCCATCCCTCCGGAATTTCGCGGAGACGCTCATCGACGGAGAGGCAGCTGCCGATCAATTCCTTGGCGGGCAAGCGACCGTCGAAGAGGTTAAGCCCCTGAACCGCAGTGACGACCTCCTCGGCCTTCATGCAGTTCTTGCGCTTCTTGAGGACCTTCACAATGCTCGAGACAATGAGGGAAACATCGTCAATGGAGAGACTCTCCAGTCTCCAGAAGGGAACGAAAGTGTTATTGCGGCTACCGGACGACAGATCCGGATCGATAGAAAAAGAAAGACGGAGCACTGCCCCGTCCACCTGCTTGCTGCCACTGATCTGCTTGAGACAGTCGGAAATGAGAATATCCTCACGCATGAGACCGCCGTTCTCGCGGAGAATCTCCTTTGCAACCTCGTTGACCTCGTCGAGACGCGTCGTACGCACGGTCCGCTTCAGCTTGTTGAGAGCGATGCTCTCGATCTGGCGGATGCGCTCACGAGTCACATTGAACTGCTTGCCAATCTTCTCCAGAGTCAGCTTCTGTTCTCCCTTCAGAGCAAATCTCTTACGGATCACCATGGCTTCCTTGTCTGTGAGGACGAGGAACAGATTATCGAGCAGCTCCTGGAGATTCAGGGAGATTTGGGCTCCGGAACGCTTTTGCGTCGATGATGCAGAGGTGTTGCTCATGAGTGGGGAGAAATTCAACCTTCGTTTTACCACAACATTGACAGAGACAAAAGATTCCACAAAGGTTTCGCTAGACGTTTGGAATAAGTTGTTGCTTCTTAATGCATTGTGCCGTGGCACTGACACTATGTCTGCCGCACGGTACATATCACCGGGAAGCGGTTGGGTAAACGATGGCGGAAAGATCCAGGTAAAGGATTAGATCTTAATGACTTTCTGCCATTTGTCAATAACAATCACCGATCCAATATAACCGAGAGAATCGAGCACGCGGCAGCAGAATCCCTATCCGTTTCGCCATTTGGGGTCGAAGTATACCTTTCGTCAATACACCTGAAGGGAATGCCGGCATTAGCCAATATACCGCCAAAGGCTCGAACAACGGATGCCTGTGCACCTTCCTTCCCCGAAGGGAGCAACGGCAGACCGAGGATCACCTCATCTACTGAGCGGCCGTCCACAAGCGTCTTCACCTCAGAAAAGAGCTCATCCATCGATGCGTGCTCAATGGTTTTCAGGGAAAAGAGAATGCCATCAGCGTCATCGGCATACGCAACGCCGGTTCTCTTCGTGCCGACATCGAGCCCGAGGTAACGGGTCATACAAACACTATTTCTTCGCCAGACTGCCGACCATCTTCGCCAGGGACGACTTCTTCCGGTCTCCGTTCTTGCGGTGGATGATGAATTTCTTCACAGCCATATCGACTGCCTTGTGGGCCAGTGGCAAAAGCTTCTGCGCCTCCGCCTTATTTCC
Organism: Candidatus Peregrinibacteria bacterium; assembly: GCA_016866815.1. Taxonomy (GTDB): domain Bacteria; phylum Patescibacteriota; class Gracilibacteria; order Peribacterales; family Peribacteraceae; genus VGKZ01. The sequence goes on from VGKZ01000070.1 coordinate 4,815, forward strand.
TTCCTTTACGGCGAGTTCCACCTTCCGAATCATCGTCTTCATGAGCGTATTCACCGGCTGAAGACGTGCTCTGCGGATGGTGTTCTGACGTGCCCGTTTGATGGCGGATTCGATAATTGGCATAGATTGCTGGGAGAGAGTAGTGAATGAAGAGAGTGGCGTCAACGCCCAGCCGTAAGGAAACCAAGGAAATCAACGAATGCAAAGGAGGATTCATTCTCATCACCGCATACTTCCATATGCATTGACTTAGACGTCACTTCCCCCTAAGATTTCCGCATCAATTTGCCAAATGTGTGGAATCTTCGGATACGTCGGCAGCCGGCAAGACGCGGGGAAACTCGTGGTCGAAGGGCTCAAAAATCTGGAGTACCGCGGGTATGACTCGTGGGGTGTTGCATGGAAGAGGGGACGGGAGTTCGGCGTGGAAAAGGACACGGGGAAAATCAGCGCCATCGATTCCGACAAATTCAGCGACAACTGCGGACTCGCCGTTGCGCACACCCGCTGGGCAACCCACGGCGGAGTGACGAAGTGTAATGCTCACCCGCACCTCAGTGGCGACGGGAGCATCGCCGTTGTTCACAACGGTATCGTGGAAAACTACCAGGAGCTCCGTGATGAACTCAAAGTGCGCGGTCACACATTTCTCTCCGAGACGGATACGGAGGTTGTGCCGCACCTCATAGAGGAGGAGCTCAAGTGTACGGAGGATTTCGCAGCAGCTTTCCGCGCTGTCTGTAAGCGCTTGCACGGACGATATGCTCTTCTGGCGCTCAATACGAAATCCAACATACTCGTCGCCGCACGCACGGGGTCGCCACTCATCGTCGGCGTCGGTAAGGGCAAAGACCGCGGGTACTACATCGCGAGTGATATACCAGCATTCATGGATGCGACGCGCACCGTGCAATACCTCGATGACGGCGAGATGGTTGTCTCCGACGGACGGAGTATCATGTTCACGGACATTGAAACAGGGATGGAGCGCCCCAAGCGTGAGGTGGAAATCACATGGATTCCAGAACAGGCGCAGAAAGGTGAGTACGAGCACTTCATGATGAAGGAGATCATGGATCAGAAGGAGTCGATCGCCCGTGCGGTGAACCAGGACGAGACGCAGATCCGCACGATTGCGGAAGCAATCCGCAACGCACGAGGGACGTTCCTCGTCGGCTGCGGCACGGCT
>VGKZ01000071.1 GCA_016866815.1 Candidatus Peregrinibacteria bacterium
GGACATTTACAAGGACCACCTGATCATTCGCACCGATGTTGCCGACCTCAACCTCACGACGACGGACCTGCAGACCGCTGACGACGTCGACGATTCCGATCTCGATGCAATCTATACAATGGCAAGTACGCAGCTTGTGATGGGCCCGAATACTGAGCTCTACATTTGGCAGGGTACAACGCATACGACGAGCGGTGCCATCCAGGCGCATGACGTACAGGTGGTTGGAACATTGAGGGTCGGTGCCCATACTCTTGCTGCATCGGGTTCGCTCGTTTCGACCGGCACCCTCGTCACTACGGGAGATATCATTCTCCAGGCCGTTTCCAGTGGTGAAACTTTGACGGTGACAGGGTCTTCGCTGAATAACTTGTATTTTGATAACGGGATCACGGCATACTGGAAGTTCGACGAAGGCACTGGACTGAACGCAACGGGTAGTACCCTAAGCACTCAGACCGGAGGGTCCCTGATGAGTGGTGCGAGGTGGACTACTGCCAGTACCGGCAACACGCTGTTCTTCAATCCGTTTGCCCTGGAGCTCGATGGCACAGATGACTACGTACTGCTCAATGACAGTTACGATATGGTTGGTCTTGCTGCACGAACATTTGCCGGATGGTTCAGACGCAAGTCGTCTACGACGGAGGACATGATTCTCGCAAAGCGCTCGGGGACAGGAGCTTCGGATACGGGATACTCGTTGTTCATCGATGATGCCGATGACAAGCTGTATTTTGAAGTATCCGACGGCACGAATGAGTACCTGCTCGGGTCACAGTCGTCATTCACCGATCAGAACTGGCATCACTTTGCCGTTACGTGGAATTTTCGAACACAGAGCGGTGCCCAGATGTACATCGACGGTGAATCACAACTCGAATCCAGAACCGGTACGTTCGAAAATCTAGAGACTGTGACCAACGCTGTGAGCTTCACGGTGGGTGCGAATGGCTCCGCGACGAGTCCATTCATAGGGTCTCTCGACGATGTGCGTATCTACTCTAGGGTGCTGACAGGATCTGAAATCCGTTTCCTTGCTGCCGGAAACAAGGACACGGGTTCCGGAAAGTACACCCTCGGTTCACGGCTCGATGTGAACGGAAACTATGGAGTGTACTCCGGAAGAATGAGTGTCAATAACAACAGAAACTATGCAATGCTTCTCGGTAGCGGTGTTTCAATTCACGGGACGCTTCTGACACAGAGCGGTACGGTAACACTCGACGGAAGCAACCAGACTCTTCGTGGCTCGACAGCATTCAGAAATCTCGTGAAAACGTCGACAACTGCCAAAACAATTACTTTTGAATCAAACTCACAGCAGACATTCTCCGGGTCTATTGTCATACACGGAGCAGTCAATAATCTCATCAGCATCCGCGAGACCCGTACAGGCAGCCAGGCCTATCTCGTTCTGGACGGAAGTGGCTCGCAGACTCTCAAGTACCTGGACGTGAAGGACAACAACGCCATGAGTGGCGTGACGCTGATTTGCACGCAAGGTTGCATCGATAGTGAGAACAACATTAACTGGCAATTCCTCGGTGTTTGTGGTGACGGTGTGAAAAACACCGGTGAGGCTTGTGACGACGGCAATACCTCAAATACTGACAGTTGTCTGAATACCTGCGTTGCAAGTAGCTGCGGAGACACTTTCGTCAATGCGCAATCAGAGCAGTGTGAACCGCCGAGCGTCGGTTTATGTCTTGCCAACTGCTTCTTCCGCGGTGGTGGTGGAGGAGGAGGAACTACAGGCTCGACAGGTGGAGCAACATCCAGCGGTGGGTACTACAAACGTCCCCCGCCACCGCAGGGCTGCGGAAATGCCATTTTCGAACCTGATAAAGGTGAGGAGTGCGATATGGGTGAGCGCTTTAACGGAAACGGATCGTGCTCGTACGACTGTAAGAAACTGTTCTGCGGAGACGGCGTAATCAGTCCGCAGATCGGTGAAGATTGCGAGCCCGAGGTGGAGAGCGTGTCCGGGGACACCACGACGTACAGGGTTGCAACGTGCGGTGAAACCTGCACTCCCCCGGAAGGCGAGAAAGTCTTGAAAGCCGTTCAGGGGGGTTGCAAACGGGTCTTCCTCAAGCCTTGTGGCGGTACCGAAGAGGATGAGGAAATCACGATCTCGACCGGCAAAGCGATTTGCGGCAATGGACGAGTCGAGGGATCTGAGCAATGCGATGCCGGCGGTTCCTGTCAGGGCGGTCAGTTCGACGGATCATTCTGGACGGATGAAGCGTCTGCGACGACATGTATGGATTCAGGCGGAACCCCGAAGCCCGAGTCCGGCGATGGCTGCAGTCAGTTCTGCAAGAATGAGTTCTGCGGTGACGGAAGCATTCAGGAACGTGGTAAAGACAATGTTGCCGGCAATGACGATGACGAGCAGTGCGATAACGGAAGCATTTGCGAAGGCGATGCATCACGCACCTGCTCGGTGAATGCCGACTGCGGCACAAATGCGACATGCGTGTACAACAGGGCATCCAATACACGGTGCTCAACGACGTGTAAGCTATCCGTATGCGGAAATGGCCAACAGGAACCGGGTGAGACGTGTGATGACTCCAATACAGACGGTGGGGACGGTTGTTCGTCAAAGTGCAGAATAGAAGTCGCTGCCCGCATACCCGCTTGTGGAGACGGCATTCGCGACAGCGGCGAAACTTGCGATGATGGAAACACGGATAGCGGCGATGGCTGTGATTCTTCCTGCACGAAGGAGCCCGTTTGCGGAAACGGAGAAGTCGAATCGGGTGAGGAATGTGATAACGGTGACAGAAACTCCGATACAAACCCCGATGCTTGCAGAAGCCAGTGCAAAAAATCACGATGCGGAGACGGTGTTCAGGACAACAATGAACAGTGCGACGGCGGTCAAAGCTGTACGGAAAGTTGCACAGTTATCGAAGAGCCTGCCGAAGTGCCAGCACCACAGAGGCGCATACCGTGGTGTGGTGACGGATATGTCGAAGGACGCGAGGAATGTGACGATGCAAATATGTATGCCGGAGACGGCTGCAATGACCGCTGTGAGCTGGAACTTCTGGTCATGGCTGCTGTCTGTGGCAACGGAGCCAAAGAAGGTGATGAAGAATGCGACGACGGTAACCAGACACCGGGTGACTTGTGTTCTGCAGATTGTAGAATTGAGGCAGCACCCGAGCCTCCGAAAGAGGAGCCGAAGGTACCGGAAGTGAAGCAGGCCGCTCCGGAACAGGAAAGACTGGATGCCGATGTCGTTGTTGTGAATCCCACGGAAATTGCAAATGCACTCAAGTTCGTCGATAACACGAACCCCTGTGCATTGATGGTACGCAAGGGGGTCGATACCGATGCCGTAGCCATCAGAAGGCTCGCAGCTATCCAGGGCATTCCCATTGTCGAGAATATTCCTCTAGCGCGTACTCTCTACGACAGAATACGTGTCGGCGATTCCGTAGCCGGAATCCTCTGCGAGCAGGTCAATGCGCTCCGTGAGCCAGTGAAGACTAAGCCCGTCGAACAGAAGCCTGCCAACGAGCCGAAACCTGTCAAACCAATTCAGCCACCTCCTTCCCGTCCGACGATGACGGCGTACGGCTTCTACAATTACGCAGCGATTCAGCCACTCATAACAAACAAGCCTGCGGCTGGTGAAACCGGACCAGGAATCTTCGCTGTTGTCGCAAGCGGTGCAGCTGGCGGCTGGGCGTGGACGCGGCGCAAACGGCGTCACATGTGAATTTTGTTGTACTGAGGTCAAAATTACACAGTTTTCGTATATATCAAAGGAGCAATGTAGAATTGCAGTTATGTCAGAACAACCAACATCTTCAGAAATGCCCCTGGAATTTAGCGCGCTCGTACAACAGTTTATGCGATTACCGAGGGAGAAAAAGCTGGTCGCGGCCTATGAATTCGTCCGAGACATCGCCTATGGCAACATCGGTTCTCGCAGCGCATTTGATGTACTTGATGCGAAGAAAGGAACATGCAGCGGCAAACATGCACTTCTGAAACTGCTGCTTCAGGAGCTTGGAGAGGAAGTCCAGAGCTGGTTTGCTAAACATAATTTTGGCAAATTCCCCATTCACCCATGGCCATCGGAACTTGCAGAGCTTCAGGATAAAGATATCCCTGACTATCATGATTTTCTGAAGCTGAAAGTCGGCAATGAGTGGGTCACTGTGGATGCAGTATTCGACAAACCTCTAACAGCGCTGGGATTCCCAGCCCTCGAATGGGACGGCAAAACTAGTATGCAACTACCCATCGATGCTTCCGAAATCTTTCCAGCTGAGGGTGAGATGGAAGACCATAAGAAACAGCTAATTTCTGGGCTTCCCGAAGAGGCTCAAAAAAAGAGAAAAGAGTTTCTTACTGCGATGACTGCTTGGCTGGATGCGAATAGAAGCTCTAAATTCTAAAAATCCAAAGGTCCAATGTTAACCCGGGGCAGTTCGACTCGCGCCAAATAGCCCGTGGCCGGAGGCCCGAAGGGCCGACGACCACCCTTCGACAAGCTCAGGGTGGTTCGACTCAAATAGAAATCGAAGGACCGTGAGCGAACGCACGTTGAGCGAGTCCGCCTAGGTGGACGAGTCGAATGGTACCCCCGGCAGGAATCGAACCTGCGGCCAACCCCGCAGCGCTAGTGCGTGCGGGGCTGCTCTATCCATCTTGCAATATTTTTTGACCTCTTTATCTTTCCTTCAAGTTTGCGCGCTTCATCCATAGTCTTACATTCTATGAAGCATGCGAGTGTCCAGGATCCGATTCTCTTGGTGGTGTAAGTGTGTCCCATGGCATGTTGCTTAAGTCTGTGTTCTAGATCGCTTGTGCTGCCGACGTAGTATCGGCTTCCTTTCAGAATGTAGACTCCAGTTCTTTTCATATATTGCAATGGTACCCCCGGCAGGAATCGAACCTGCGGCCAATGGGTTAGAAACCCACTGCTCTATCCACTGAGCTACAGGGGCACAGACTTTCCCATAGTGTAGCAGAAAATGGCTATCTTTTACACCCTTGGCAGGGGCATGGAAAATGCGTATGCTGTGCGCAATGAAAACGTACAAACGCGTCATGGTGAAGTTCTCCGGCGAGTTATTCGCGCGGGAAGCGGGTTTCGGTTTGGATCATGAGAGATTGATCGAGGTCGCTGAGAGTATCAAGAGTTTGACGCAAGAGGGGATTGAGACCTGTGTTGTCGTCGGAGGCGGCAATATCTGGCGGTATCGGGATACAACCGAAAGCGGCATTGAGCGAACTGCAAGTGATGCTATCGGAATGCTGGCAACCATCATGAACGCGGTCGGTCTGCAGTCTGCACTGGAGTCACTCGGGGTTTTCACTCGAGTTTGCAGCGCGATCGATGTTCCGCAGCTGGCAGAGCCGTACATCCAGCGCCGGGCTATGCGACACCTGGAGAAGGGGAGAGTAGTGATCTGTGCGGGTGGCACAGGAAACCCGTACTTCACCACAGACTCCGCTGCAGCACTACGGGCTCTGGAGCTTCAGTGTAATGTTCTTCTGAAGGCAACGAATGTCGATGGTATTTACGATAGAGATCCGAAGAAGCATAAGAATGCGAAGAAGTACGACACACTGACGTACTCCGAGGCGATTGCTCAGAATCTCGGTGTCATGGATCAAGCGGCATTCAGCCTCTGCATGGATCAGAAGTTACCCATCTGCGTCTTCGAGTTTGCGAAAGGGTCTTCCTTGCTCAAGGCTGCCAAAGGTGAGAAGATCGGGACCCTCGTTCACCACTGAACACCGTATGGCTGACGCACGCATCGCATCGTTTCAACAGGAAATG
>VGKZ01000072.1 GCA_016866815.1 Candidatus Peregrinibacteria bacterium
AGGGATGGGAACATTTACCGATGTGAATCACAGCCTACCGTTCCTGGAGACATCGGATCTGGCGAGAGGAAAAGAGCTCAACAGACTGGTCGCTGATGCCCTTATTCAAGAATGCTCAAGTCCCTACACCGGCATACTGTACGGTGGATTCATCGCAGTGAAGGACGGCATTCGGGTGATCGAGTACAACGCGCGCTTCGGCGACCCGGAAGCACTGAACATTCTTCCTCTGCTTCAGTCAGACTTCGTCGATATCTGCACAGCCATCATCGACGGCGATCTGGACGAGAGCATGGTCTCGTTCGCACCCAGAGCCACCGTCTGTAAGTACATCACACCGGACTGCTATCCGGAGAGCAAAGACCGCAAAGGTGAGGCAGTGGTGTTCCCCGAAGCGACTCCGGACACGCGCATCTTCTACGGCGACATCCGCGAGGACGCGGACGGCACGCTGCGTCTCGGCGGGTCACGCACTGCGGGAATCGTCGGTATCGGCGATTCCATCGCGAAGGCAGAGGCCGCTGCACAGAGACTCTGCGAGAAGGTGAAGGGTCCTGTTCGTTTTCGCAAAGATATAGGAACAGCTGCTCTCATGAAGCAGCGGATCGATTTGATGAGGCAAATCCGCAATTGAGGGAGTACACTCGGCTTATGAATCGCGACTCGTCCGGCATTCTCATTCCCTTCGTCTACTTCATCGCGGGTGCGAGCAGCCTCGCGGGCGTCGCGACCACCTTTTACTACAAGGAAGACCTTGGACTGAGCATCGCACAGGCATCCATCATCGGTTCCCTGAGCATCATCCCCTGGAGCATCAAACCGCTGTACGGGCTGCTCTCCGACCGAATTCCCCTCATGGGACTCCGTCGTAAACCGTATTTGTTCCTCGCCGGTCTCTTCGGTGCCTCGGGATACTTCTCAATGGCAACGTGGGTACACAACTTTTCAGGAGCAATCATCGCAACCATACTTTCGGGACTTGGCTTTGCACTGGCAGACGTGATTGTGGACGGTATCGTAGCGGAGAAGAGCAAAAATCAATCCGAGGCCGGAAAACTCCAGAGCGTCTGCAGGGCGTCAATCATGACCGGCGCGTTACTCGTTGCCTACGTTTCGGGCATTCTCACGGAGATGATCGGTCCGAGAAACGTCTTCTGGATCACAGGAACACTGCCGTTGCTGACATCGGTCTTATCGCTGTGTATCAGCGAGTCCCCGGCGCTTCGCAGAGAATCCGTCATCAGCGGGACGTGGAAGAATCTGAAATCCGGTTTCAGCAAGGAGCTGCTCATGGGCGTTCTCTTCATGTTCGTCTGGCGCGCTACCCCGAATAGCGGAGGTGCCCTCGGATACTACGAGATAGACGTCCTCGGATTCTCGCCGGAATTCTTCGGACGCCTGAGCCTCATCAGCCATGCCATGGGAATCGTCGGCGTCGTCATTTTCCGGAAACTTCTCCTGACGCTGAGTCTTCGGAAACTTTTTTGCTGGGTGATGATCTTGAGCGTCGTTCTCTCCCTGCCCGCGATCGGACTGGTCTACGGATGGTATGAACTCCTCGGAGTCAGTCCGCGCTTCTTCGCCATGGCGGATACGCTCATCTCCGGCCCACTGACGGAAATCGGATTTCTCCCGCTGCTCGTTCTCGCCGCACGGCTGTGCCCCAAAGGAGTGGAGGCGACGATGTTCGCCCTTCTCGCATCCATTATGAACATCGGCCTCGCAGTTTCAGACATGGGTGGCGCACTCCTCGTGAAGATCTTCCACGTGAATCAGGCGACTGAGACACTGCCCGCCGATTACACCAACCTCCACATCGTCCTCTGGATTGCCATCCTCTCAAGCCTGCTTCCATGGCCTTTGCTGCGGTTTTTGCCAGAGACACGAACAAGTGAGGAACTCGACGGAACGTCACCCTCTGCAAGAAAACAATCACTGGATGCAGGCGATCGATCGAAGGCCGAGATCGCATAACGGTTACAGTGCTGCAAGTCGCTGTTCCTGCTCGTACTCCGACAGAGCGTCGACGATACCGCCGATATCCCCCTCCATGATCGCGGGAATATTGCTGAAGTTTTCCCCAATGCGATGATCGGTCACACGGTCCTGGGGGAAGTTATACGTACGAATCTTCTCACTTCTATCGCCGCTGCCGATCTGTCCGGAACGCAGGTCGCCTCTCTCCTTCGCACGTTTCTCCTGCTCGACTGCATAGAGTCTGCTACGCAGCATCGTCATCGCAAGCTCGCGGTTTCTGGTCTGGCTCCGTTCTGTCTGACACGCCACCACCGTATTCGTCGGAAGGTGCGTAATGCGGATAGCGCTCTCAACCTTGTTCACATTCTGACCTCCGGCGCCACTCGAGCGGAATGTATCGATGCGTAAATCTTCCGGTCGCAAGCGGATATCCACTTCTTCGGCTTCCGGAAGAATGGCAACGGAAGCAGCAGAGGTGTGGACGCGGCCTTTGTTCTCTGTCTCCGGAATGCGCTGAACACGGTGTACTCCGGACTCAAACTTCAACTTTCCGTACACTCCGTCACCTTCGACTCTGCAGGATGCCTCTTTGACACCGCCGCTGTCCGCATCCGCCTTATCCAAGAGCTCGGTTTTCCAGCGCATCCGCTCGGCAAAACGCAGGTACATCCGGAGTAATTCAGCAGCAAACAGTGCCGCTTCTTCGCCCCCCGTTCCCGCGCGGACTTCCAAAATGACGGACTTCTCATCGTCAGGATCCCTGGGGATGAGAAACGCACGCATCTTGTGGAGCAGTTCTTCGCTCCGCACTTTTGCTTTCTGTGCTTCTTCACCTGCGAGAGTCTGAAGCTCCGGATCACCATGATCCTCTGAAGCTGCGGCAATCGCTTTCTGTGCACCATCGTATTCGCGGAGCATGGCAATGAGCGGTTCCAGCTCGGCGATACGCTTGCCGAGATGTGCAAGCTCTTTCGGATTCCCGTGCACAGACGGATCCATCAGACGCTCTCTCACATCTTCGTATTCTTTTGCCAATACTCGCAATTTTTCAATCACGAAGAAAAGTGCAAATGTCGTTAGCGAACGCCCTTACGGACATCGATGGAGTAACAATGACGTCCCGCCGGGTGGTTCCAGAGAATATCGTACTTCTCTTCGCGGACGAACGAGAAGACGGCGCAGAGTTCGTACGTCGTCGACGTACGCACGGTGTACTCGTACGGTTCTCCGGTTTCGGGATCGAAAATATCAGGGGTCGCATACATCGCTCCTGCCCGAACCGCCTCCAGTGTCTTCGGCAGAGGCTTCGACGGCGGCATCATTTCACCGGTGGGTGAAATGGGCTTCATCGTGCCATCGTAGGCGATGTTCTCAATCTCAGTCACGATCATGCGGAAATTCTCAACCCTGCGGTCATCGAATCTCCTCGCGCGCTCGGCAACCGGGGATCCGACGATGAACGCCCCCCAGACCAAAACGGCGGCAACAGCTGCAATGGCAAACGCAAAGAATAACCTGTTCACGGCAGCAGATTTTGCAGATCCCGGCTCAACGCGAAGCGAGAGGAAGTAGTAGGAGAAAACCGAACCCGCCACGAGGAGAACAACGGCGACCTTCAGGAGGAAGCGAATGGAAAGTTCGCCCTGGAGCAGCTGGAAAACGAGGGTAATGACATCACCCATGAGCGCCGTCGCCGCGACAAAAAGCGTGAGGTATGTGAGCCAACGGCGAACGCCACCGGCTGCTTTTTCCGCATGCTGCGACATCTCCTTGAGAAGAATCCGCGTAAGCCACAAAAACAGAGGGAAGGCAACAATCACCGCAGCCATAGACCAGCGAACGCCACTGAGATCCGACTGACTGTAGTCGTATCCGAGAGCGGCATCGGGGTAGAGACGGTTGATGTATGTGAAGAGCAGAATCACCGAACTGATCACCGTCGTGTAGAGCGAAGCAAAGGTGAGAAGATGGAAAAAGGCATCCCGCGCTCCACCCGCATCCTGCGGAAGCGGAACGGGCATCGAAAGACCCTCGGCACTGAGTGCCTCCGCGATGTCACGCTCTTTCCACCCTGCGGAGAGCAGGAGCATGCGGATCGTTGAGTGATCCATACCCTTGGAACGTGCGTGCGCTATGAATTTCTGGAGGTGCTGGTTCGCCATGAGCGCAGTGTACGTCATTTACCGCCAGCGATGAAGTGCTTGCCTGCAATTCGTGGTCAAAGACTCTCCTCAATAGGCTGCGAATGGCGTACTGTAGCGGTACATGAAGATTTTAGTCGCCATGTCCGGCGGGGTGGACTCCTCGGTCGTCGCACACCTCCTGAAAGAGCAGGGTCACGACCTCGTCGGAGTAATGATGAAACTCTGGGTCGATCCTCTCGCTCCCCCGGTGCGCAGAGCCATACCCACGAAGTGCTGCAGCATTGAACACATCGAACGCGCACGCAGCGTCTGCAAAACTCTCGGCATCCCGTTCTACGTCCACAATCTGGAGAATGAATTTAAGGAGCGCGTTGTTGATCCCTTCATTCAGGACTACGCCGAAGGAAAGACACCGAATCCCTGCATCATCTGCAACAGGACGATCAAATTCGGGGCACTGCTCGACCTCACGTCCTCTCTCGGATGCGAAGTCCTTGCAACGGGACACTACGCGCGCATTGAAAAGAATCAGGATGGCGTCATCCGGCTTCTGGAAGCGGCAGATGCAATGAAGGACCAAAGTTATTACCTCTACGCTCTGACACAGAAGCAGCTTGCACGAGTGATGTTCCCGCTGGGAGAAATGCAAAAGTCGGAGGTGTATGCGCTCGCAAAGCGCTACAGGATACGCGTTCCCGAAACGTACAGAGAGAGTCAGGATCTCTGCTTCTTCCCGGAGCGGGAACCCCGTGCGTTCCTCAGGCGCTACATCCCCGGGATGCGCCCGGGTCCGATCAAACATCTCGATGGCAGAGTGCTCGGAGAGCACGAGGGAGTTCCCCTCTACACCATCGGACAGAGAAAAGGGCTCAGAATCGGCGGTCTGAAGATACCGCTGCACGTGGTGTCCAAAGTTGCGGAAACCAACACAATCATCGTCGCAGAAGGCACAGAAGGGATGAGAACGGATATCGCCATGCATGATGTCACGTGGATCTCGGGTTTTGCCCCAGAGGACGCATCCCATCTCGCCGTGCGCATCCGATCGACAGGTCCGAAATTGAACGGTTCACTCATCAAAAAGGGGGGGCATTGGGGTATCGTTTTGGACAAGGGATCGAGGGGTATTTCCCCAGGACAGGCAGCCGTTCTGTACAACGGTGCAGAAATTCTCGGTGGAGGCACCATCTCCTGATGATTTTTCAGCTTGCACGGTGTATATTTCACCCCTTTTCGGACTACTCCGATCAGGGTTTTTCTGCTACAATAGAAGGATTCCTCTCTATCGACACTCTCACGGGCACAACCGCAGGGCGGAGGTGGATGCGTACGGGAATATCATCATTCCCGGCAGTGAACCGATCATCTCCACACCTGTGCCGAAGGCACCGGCCGTGTGGCAGGTGACGGAGGATGATGAAGTCGTGCAGAGCGTCCGCAAGAAACGCACCAAGAATGTTTCCTGTGAACAGGTGGTATCCATTCTGAAGACCGTTCGCGGGACCATGATCCAGACGACGAGTTCGCTGGTGGAAGAGGGGCAGAGACAGTACATCGTCAGTTTTTCCAGCGTACTTTCGGGTATGAGAGCGATTCCGGGACTCTGCGGACGGACGATGCAGTACGCCGGACAGTTCCTCACCCAACCGGT
>VGKZ01000073.1 GCA_016866815.1 Candidatus Peregrinibacteria bacterium
GCAGAGGAGTGGAAGGAACACGATAAGGAGCGCCAGACTGACGGCAAAATCAAAGAGTCTCTTCAGCACCCTTCCCCAACCATCGAGGGGCGTAGGACGGAATGCGAGCATGGGAACGAGTCCGAGATGGTCGATCCGCAGTTGATGGGGGTTTTCCCCGAGCACCGGAGGAAGAAATGCATAGGCAATGTGTTCGCTGCGACAGTATTCAATGAGCTCATTTGTTTCGGAGCTGACGGGATCGGGATCGGTCTGGAGAATGAGGTCGATGCCGCGGCGCTCGTGGAATGCGCGTACATCGGAGAAGGAGAGATAGTGCCCCGCATATGCGTAGCGCACATCACGAGTGAGAACATCGCACGCCGCCGTGACAGGTTTCTGCCGTCCGATGGAAACCACTCTCCTCGCACCGATACCGGAACGGAGAAACGAACGCTGAAGTAATAACACAGTCACGCGACCCGTCACGGAAAACACTGCAATGAATGCGGTCGCATGCACAAGGAGTATGCGGGAGTAGAACAGTTCTTTCTGGACGAGAAAGAACCATGCGATGACGACGGTCAGCCAGAGAAGACTGCCGAGCAATAGACGTCCGATCTCGCTCCATGCACTGCGTGTGGCAAGAAGGGCATACAAACCGAGTGCCGCAACGATTGCCAGAAATGCGACAGTCGCAGGAATGGCAAATGTTTCGGTGTACACGCGGAGAACCGGCAACGTCGTCGCAGGTTCCAGGAGCTGCACACCGGGAATGAGATCTATCTGTTCCTGACGCAGACGGTACGCGAGGAGGATGGCCGCGAACGCCGCTGCGACGTCGATGGGAATCCGGAGCAAGCCGAAGAGGATTTCGGAGCGCTTCATGGCTTCCACAGTGTACCCGCAAGGACCCCGGGCGCACGCCTCCAAAGACAACAAAAAGCCCCACAATTGCGAGGCTCTCTGTTTCCGCTCTTCTATACGCCGGGTTCTGTCCCTGGCTTCGTCTTGCGACAACGCCAGGGGATGACCATCTCTCTGGGGTCCGCCTTACGGCGAGACCTCGCCCACACACCACGATGGATGCGGAGCGTGCGCGGAGGAGTGATCGGCGGGGCGGAACCACCCCGGACTCCGAAAACCCAAACCCTCCTTGCATCACCATGAGTTTACCGATCCGATGGACCTCTGCGGGAGCGTGTTTCATCTCCCGCTGAAGTTAATTACCGAATCCCCGTTGATTCGGGGCGTTTCACTCCCCACTGAAGGGGATCGTCTCTGTGGCACTAGTCCTACTCCGCATTTGCCGTATATGTGCGGAGCGACGGGCGTTACCCGCATGGTGTTCCGGTGATGCCCGGACGTTCCTCTCAGGCTTCGTTCGGCTTCGCCGAAACTGCGCCGGAGCGGTCATCCAAAGAGCGGAAATCCTATTGTACACGAAAATTCGCATAGAAGCCATTCTGCATCGTAAAAATGAAGAAATTTATGAAGTCATATTTGGCTTGTCTCTGTGCAAATGCAGCCACATCAGCTCGAGAAAACCACGATATCTCCCTAATTCGACTCCGCTGCTTTTTGAAAAAGGGTGTCCATATTCGCGCGCATACTGGAAAAAACAAGGAGCGTCGTCCTCGCCACATCGGCAGGAAGGTTACGCGTCACGGTGTATTCACGGGCATGCTTTGCAAATACCTTGGGGTCGTCACCATGCACTAAACATAGTTCGATAATGTCGCGCAGAGTCTGACGTTGCTGATCCGGCACTTCGTAGGCATCGAGCAATGTCTCTATCACGTGCGGTGTCACGATGCGCCGGCGGATGTCCTCGGGTGGGATCATGGAGGGGGATAGTATCCCTGAAGACACGCCGGAAAAAAGCTCGATACAAACATTTCTATGAACATTTCTTCCGTAACCGTAGCGCGGTAAATCTGGAGCAGCTTTTCGAGTACTGTGTGCCTGAAGACAAATGCCTGCAAAGATTGGATAGCACTCAAAGACCCACGCATTACCCGCCTTCGCCCCCTCGACTTCGCTCGGGGCTACGCCTGCCTGCCGGCAGGCAGGGGCGGGCAGGCAAGTGCGTGTATTCCTTAATGGAGCCGCCTCGGGGACTTGAACCCCGGACCCACGCATTACAAGTGCGTTGCTCTACCACTGAGCTAAGGCGGCGTATGAATCGAAGGTGTGAAAGAGAATTGAAGTGAACCGAGCTTGTTTTTTTATGACGCCTCGCAAGCTCGGCTAGGCACTGAGCTAAGGCGGCGTACGCCAAGAGTATCGCATCCGCTGCGGAAGCTGAAATATTTACAGCCCCTGTGTTGTCTTTCCGCCTTTGCCGCGTTTCGGCCTCTTAAAGAGAAGATGCACCGTCAACGCCGCGGGATTTGCGCCGTTCACCCTGCCGTCACGGTCGACGAGGGTGACACCATGATCGATGGTTTCCAGAATCGTGCGGTCCTTGATGTACTGATGCCGGAGTTCGGCAGTCCGCGTTTCGATTTCGCTCTCCATGTAATCGTACGTACGCTTCAGGCGCTTTGCCATATCCGCTGCCACGGCTTCCAGGAGTTCCACTTCATCCCCGGTCTGCACCGTTCGCGCGATCCTCCAGTGTCCCGGCTGTAACTTGGCCATATTCGTCGCAAGAAGGAGAATCGGATCGGTCAGACGGCGAACGAGAGCTGTGGCAACGACGCCGGTCAGCAGCAAGGTAACGACGGCAATGACAATCAGCACGCGCGCAAGTGCGGCGACTCCGGCAAGCACTTCGGAACGGTCCACCTGTACTACGAGTCCCCAGCCGAGAGAGGGGATGGAACGGTATGCAGAAAACGTGGTGATTCCACGATGGTCCTCCGCTGGACGAACGCCCTCTTTGCCGGTGACCGCCTCCGCCATCGGCAAGCCGTACACGCGTTGTTCTTCTGCAGTTCCAAGAGTGAGTACCCCTTCGCGCTCATCCGGGAAACGGAAGTTGAGCAGCGTCAATTTCCCGTCGCTTTCACGACCGAGGTAAATGTTCGCCGTTTCTCCGACGTAGGCGACAGAGAGAAAGGACTCCAGGAAACGTTCGACGTCATACCGCACAGCAAGCGTTCCGCGCATGCCGCGGCGCACAGGCGTGAAGACCACATGCCCCTCCCACCCTCGTTCGCCGAGAACGGGAACCAGTGTCGTCTCTGCACCTCCGAGATGGTCCGGGGCTATCTTGGTACCGGCTACACCCTGCACTATGCCGTTAGCATCAAAAACGGCAATGCCGGTGATGGGTACATTCTCTGATTCGAGTGCAGTGAGAAGATTCCGTAACGGCGCACTTCCGCCGCCGAGCAACGCATTGATAACTTCGGTGTTGCTTCCAAGCAAAGCGGTTCGCTCACGATCCGTGCGGAGTCTTGCCTCAATCTCCGGTTCCTTGCTCGCTACGAGTGAGGAAAGCTGCGCGGAAATGCGTTGTGCGAGAAGTGACCGGGCTACGGTGAAAGCGCAAACCGTCAGCATCACGGCTGTCAGAGTGATGACACTGACCGTGTACACCATAGCTTTGCGCCGTATGGACATGCGCATCGTCTGTGCCTGCGGACTGGCGGAGGTCTTGGTCGCCATTCGGACTATAATCCCATTATTTTAGCGCAAAAGCCGGATTCTGGCCATAAGAAAAACCCCCGTAGTCCGGGGGTTTTTCCGTATGTCGTAGCGAAAACCGATTAGCGGGTAACGCTGATCGTGGTGTTCTCCGCTTCCGGAGCGGAAACCGTCACGCGGCCATTGGTATCGCGGACGATGTCGTACCCAGTGTACTGAACGGAATCACCATTCGGCGTTCCACCTGGATCTGTCGGCAGGTTCACGATGTAGGAACCCGTGAGAGCGTCAAGATCGCAACCTGTTCCCGGACCGCCTGTACCACCGGCGTAGCTCGCACAGTTGCTGCCTCCGATGCACACACCCTTGTTCGTCGTGTTGATGCAGGTCGGGATGGTACCGTTGTGATCGATTGCATACTGATACACGGCATTGAGGATCGTATTCACGTCACTGCGGCGCTGAGCGTCGCGGGCGTCGGCCAACTGCTTGGTCGGGTTGATGGCGACGATGACGATGGACGCCAAGATAGCGATGATACCGATCACGAGCAGGAGCTCGATGAGGGTAAAACCTGAACGTGTTTTCATAAAAGGGAAGGGGAAAGAGAAAAATGTGGATCACGCGGGACGAGACCCGCATAGCTACAGACGATTTTACTCGGTAAAACCGCCTCATGCATCATCTTGAATTGACCGGATAGCAAAATAGGATGTATTTATCAACCACATGGCAACGTCACGGGACTCTGTACACAGGTTTCCGACGGACAGTACTCGTAGCGATAGCGACCTCCGTTGCAGGAAGGCGAAGAGCAACTGCAGGGATTACCGCTCTCGACATCATCCGGATAGAGAGAAATGACGGTTTCGAATTCACGTGTATACCGCAATGTCAGCGACGTCGGGATGGGTTTGCTGACGGTGAAACGGATACGTACCGATGCGCGTGATGGTGTTACGGACGTGTTCGTCACGACAAAATCTTCAACAAGCACCTGCGAAGAACTCACGACCTGCCGTGTTTCCGCTTGTCCGACAATCAACGCGCCGCTTTCAAGTCCGACAACAGTTGGATGCATGGTCTGATCTGCAACCTGCAGTGCGAGGATCGCTCCGGTCTGTCCCATCACAGGGTCGAGCACGCGTTCGGCCGTGCGGATGCGCATCGCAAGTGACTGGAGAATCTGCAACCCGCTCTGCTCCACGGAGGAAATGTTCTGCTGCTGAAGTCGCTGCCCCGTCGTCGCGAAGAAAAATGCCACGAGAACGCCGCTGCTCCCAGCAAAGAATCCAAGGAAGAGCAGGAGCTCGATGAGGGTGGTGGCAGGTCGGATTTTCATTGTGCGCAAGAGGAAATCGTGGCTACCTCCCTCCACGAATATATCTGAATGCTCGGAAGAACACGTGCGAGAACTATTTCGAGCCTCCGCGTGTGCTGACTGCTCACGCCCTCGACACAGAGAGTTCTGTTTTCATTGCCAAAACCTTCTGGAGGCAAAATGGAGCAGTTTCCTTCGGTGAACTCGAAGGTCTCATCGCCCGCATAAGCACTGTCATCCATCAATTCAACGAACCCACGCTCCGCGCACGTCGTTGCGAGCTCCAGTGCCTGTGATGCCTGCATGAGCGCCAAACCATTCTGCAGTGAGGCAATGGAAAGAATTAAATAGGAACCGACAATGGAAATGGCGATCGCCATAATGAAGAGCACACTGAGTAAGAAGATGTACGCAGGCCTCTTCGACCATGGACGTGATGCCGACCGTTGGCAATGATGGATTCTCATCCTGGTTTGATAACAATAAATGCTTTATTGGTAAGCAGGAAAACGCGGTCGTGACTGATAGAATATGTCACGCCTCTTCCCGCGCCTGTTGTGGTGTCATAGGACGCCACTTCGGGGTTCTGTCCCGCGGCAAAGCGTGCAAGATCAACGACCACCAGTTCCTTACTGCTGTTTCCGGTCGCCACAAAGCCGTAGGACGCTGTTAAATCTGCAGCAAGCCCGCTCGCTACGGCACCGACTTCATGATTCCAGGGAGCGGAAGCAGGTACCGGCACTGAACTGACGTCGAAGAGGTGAAGTTCCTCCGTAACATCACCGGCATCCCTCGAAAGAAGAACGTATCCACCGACTG
>VGKZ01000074.1 GCA_016866815.1 Candidatus Peregrinibacteria bacterium
ACAACACCGACCGTATCCACACCGCGCTCAGGATGCCACCGCAGACGTTTACCCTACGCTACGAAACGACACGATTCCTCATTCCTAGCAATGTGTCTTAAGAAAGGGGTACTTGCCAGGATGAATCCGGAGAGATGGTTCAGTACAAACAGCCACAAGGGGAAGGCCAGTCACCAAAGCATATCGCCTCACTTTTAATGAAAAAATAATCCAGTGATCGTTACTCGTGTTCATGAAGGGCTCTCCATAAAAATTGTGGAGGGCTCTCTTGAGTAGTGATTTCAGCGAATAAGAATCATGCAAGGGTTCTGTTGTCAGGCTCGTCATTCTAAATGCAAATGGTTTGCATTTACTTTGATGTATCCCTATGCTTCTTCTCCGAGCGGGCGGAGTACAAAGTTGCTCCGTTCACACATAGCGGAGCACGGGGGTATTCCGTCCGTTTCTTCTCCTTCACTCTATGAACAACCCGCAGCGCATTCCTGTCACGATCCTCACCGGCTTCCTTGGCAGCGGCAAAACCACGCTCCTCAACCGCATCCTGAAGGAGAACCATGGCAAGCGCATCGCGGTTATCGAGAACGAATTCGGCGAAATTGGCGTCGATCAGGAACTCGTAATCCACGGCGAAGAGGAAGTGGTGGAGATGAATAATGGTTGTATCTGCTGTACGGTGCGCGGCGACTTACTGCGGATCATCAAGAAGCTTCTGAAAGACAAAAGAAAGTTTGATTACATCCTCATTGAAACGACAGGACTCGCCGATCCTGCGCCCGTTGCGCAAACCTTCCTGACGGACGAGGAATTGAGCCAAAAGGTACAGCTGGAAGGCATCGTCACGGTCGTCGACAGCAAACATATTCTGCAGCAGATCGACCGCAGTCCTGAGGCAAAGGAGCAGATCGCGTTCGCGGACGTTATCCTCCTCAACAAATCCGATCTTGTAACTCCCGAAGAGCTGGATCAGCTCGAAAAGAAAATACGAGGCATCAATGCGGTCGCAAAGATTCACCGCACCGTGAACGGGGAGATTCCAATCGATCACGTTCTCCATGTGGGCGGGTTCAATCTCGACCGCGCTCTCGACGTCGATCCGAAGTTCCTCGAAATCGAGTATCCCTTCGAGTTCGCCGGTGTGTACAAGCTCGGCAAAGGCAGACACCGCCTGCAGCTTTCCAAAGGCCCCGATCCCAGCATGAAAACGTTTGTTGGCGTATTCGATACGGAGCAACCCGAGTTGAGCGATGCACTTCTGAACGATGTCGCCATGCAATTTTCGGGCAAACCCATTCCCGTTGCACATGGGAAAACGCTCGGCTTGCTGCCGGGCTTCTACGAACTGGTGATCACCGAAGACGAGAATACGTTCGATCTGCATCTAGATGGAGACGGCCATCTCGGCCTCTTCACTCAGCACCATCCGACGGAATTCCAGCTAACACTGCACAATGCCGATAAGCGGGCGCAGGAGCCGTTGCACTTCCGTGAATTCAAACCGACGCACTCGCACGACAACGAGGTGTCCTCGGTAGGCATCGAGTTCGAGGGAGAGATCGATTTGAAGAAGCTCAATGACTGGTTCGGGGCACTGCTCATGAACGCCGGACAGGATCTGTTCCGCTTCAAGGGGTTCCTGTCGATCCAAGGCTTCAACACGCTCTGCGTGTTGCAGGGGGTGCACATGCTCTTCGATTACAAGCCGTTCAGGTCATTCGAGCCGAATGAACGCCGGAAGAACACCCTGGTCTTCATTGGACGTAATCTCGACCGCAATTTCCTCACGCAAGGATTTCTCTCCTGCAAGGCCGACTGATTTCCATGCCAGCGACATTTTCACTGCAACGGCTCCTCAGACGACAGGGAATGCGGTCCACTGATCAGCGTCATGCAATCATTGACGCCTTACGCCGCATCGGCCCCGCATCTCCTTCCGATATCCATCAAGAACTTCTCACATCCCGCCACTACCTCAGCCCCGTCACAGTCTACCGCAATCTTGCCGCATTCTTCGATGCGGGCCTCATCCACAAACACCCGTCGGACGGACGATACTTCCTCTGCTCCGCAATCGGCATTCGCGGCCCGCACGAACTCTTGCAGTGCACCCGTTGCGGCCGCGTGCAGGAGGTGCGCTCAAACAATTGGAAGGATCTGCCGAAGCGTATCGAACGTGGCTACGGTTTCAGGATATCTTCCTGCGTCATCGCAACCTTTGGGGTATGTGACGAATGCGAAATATGACTCTGTCGAAACATCATGAAAACTCCCATCACCATCATCTCCGGCTTTGCCCAAACGGGAAAAACCGCTCATCTGATCCAGTGCCTGCGCACGGCATCGGGCAAGCGCCGCGCGGTCATCATGAACGACATCGCGGAGGTCGTGACGGGTTGTGATCGCGTGCGTGCGGCATTGCAACGCGGACGGGATGAACTCATCGCCCTGCCCAACGGTTGCATCTGCTGCACCATCGACGAACAGTTCATCGCGATCATCGGCGAATGCCTGCGACGCGGGTTCCAGCACATCTTCGTCGAGGCGAACGCTACTGCGGAGCCGTCGCTCATCAAGAGCATGCTGGAGCGCTCGCCATTTGCGGACAGCATTCGCATCCAGTCACTTACAACTGTCATTCACGCCTCGCGATTCTTCGACGATTTCCGCTCGCACGACGATCTGCGGGTGCGGGGCATGGTCGCACTCACCGAAGATGACCGCAGCGTTGCGGAAGTGCTCGCCGAACAAATCGAACATGCTGATACGCTTGCTATCCGCCATGTCGAACAAGTGTCTTCCGAGCGCTTGCAGATGCTCTCTTCACTTCTTACTTCCGTCAACCCAACCGCCGAAATTGTGTCCGATGCCGCGATACGATTGGACGATGCGAAGCCGGTAGAAACATGGCACTTCCGCGCTTCCCGACCCTTTCATCCTGATCGCCTCGATGCTTTCCTCCGCGGCGCGGCGCTTGCCAACGTCCTCCGAGCCGAGGGCACAGCATGGATCGCATCTCGTCAGGACACGAAAATCGTTTGGTCGCAGACCGGCCGCATCTGCACATTGGAATCCGATGGCGCATGGTGGTCGGTGCCGGAGGGCATGAACGATGCGGAAGCAAAAGCATGGTTTGATCAATGCGGAGAGCGTTATCAGGATGTGACCTTCCATGGTATCGGACTGCAACGATCGGGCCTCTCGGATCATCTTCACGATTGCCTGCTCACGCACGAAGAGATGTCACTGGGGTCCGATCTCTGGGTGCATTTCCCCGATGAACTGGGCGAATGGGAGAACGATATGGATCGCAGCAGCTTCCTCGTTCCCTTCAATACTGCCCTTGTTCGGTGACTAGGGGCATTCTACGCTATCCCCACTTTCTCAAATGCAAATCATTTGCATTTAGTAAGTTCTTCGCTAGACTCTTGCCGATTCGATGTAGGACTCACGCGAGACATCGCATCTATCCTATCTCTCTTCCCAGTTTCCCATGTCTAGTTCTCTGTTTGTCGGCGGTCTCTCGTGGAACACCACCGAGCAAGCTCTCTCTCAGCACCTCTCCATGGTCGCTCCAGTCATCTCCGTCAAGATTCCCACGGACAAGCTGAGCGGCAAATCCCGTGGATTCGCCTTCGTGGACATGCAGTCCGCCGAAGACGCCCAGAAAGTCATCGCCGAACTCAACGAGCGCGAACTTGACGGTCGCAGCCTTCGCATCAACGTTGCGCGTGAAGAAGACACAGAACCATGCAAGCTGTACGTTGCAGGACTCGCGGATTCCGTCACCGAAGAATCGCTGAAACAATGCCTTTCCGACAGCGGATCGGTGACCGGCGTTTCCATCGTGCTCGACCGTGATACGGGACGCTCTCGCGGCTTCGCGTTCGTCGATACGGCATCCGAACAGGATTCCGAGGCGATCATCAATGCATGCAACGGCACAATGCTTGATGGCAAGAGCATCCTCGTCCGTAAATCACGACCCAAGACCGAGAAACCCCGCCGTTCATTCAACCGCAACCGCTAGTCTCCCTCTATTCCCCAATCTCATTATGAAGCGCTTTCTCCCCATTCTCATCCTCGTCGGTCTCCTCTCCGCTTGCACGGGAACGCAGACATCGAAGCAGGCAGTTCCTCCCGCAGAAAAGTTGAAGGTATCAGCGAGCTTCTATCCCCTCGCATATCTTTCCGAGAGAATTGCGGGCGATGCGGCGGTCGTTACGCAGGTGATTCCCAGCGGCGTGGAACCCCATGACTATGAGCCGACTCCCCAACAACTCACCGCCGTCTACGAATCCAAGATTCTTGTGATGAACGGACAAGGTCTCGATCCGTGGGCAGAGAAATCACGAGAGCAGATCACCTCGAAAGGAATCAGCATGATTGTGGCTACCGAAGGCGCAGATCTGCTGTCTTCCGTTCGCGAAGAGGAAGAGGAGCACGAAGGCGAAGAGGAACATCATGTGGAAGGAGAATTCGATCCGCACGTCTGGCTCGATCCCGTGCAGATGCGCTCCGTCGCCGTGCGCATTCGCGATGCGTTTATTGCCGCAGACCCCTCTCACGCAGAGACCTATCGTGTGAACGCCGATGCGCTCATCGCCGATCTGAATGCTCTTGATAGTCGATTCCGCTCCAATCTGAAGACCTGCACGCAGACGAAGGTCATCGTGTCGCATGACGCTTTCCGCTACATGGCTCGCCAGTATGACTTTGAGACTCTCGCTCTCGCAGGAGTATCGCCGGATGAAGAGCCTTCACCAAAGAAGATCGCCGAGATCATCGACACCGCCAAGCGCGAGAAGCTCAAAGTGGTGTTCTTCGAGACTCTCGTCAGCCCGAAACTCGCCGAGTCCGTGGCAAACGGCGCAGAAGCGCAGACACTGGTTCTCAATCCCATCGAGGGATTAACGTCCGAAGACCTTGCGCAGGGCAAGACATACCTTACCGTCATGCAGGATAATGCCGATAACCTTGCCAT
Organism: Candidatus Peregrinibacteria bacterium; assembly: GCA_016866815.1. Classification (GTDB taxonomy): domain Bacteria; phylum Patescibacteriota; class Gracilibacteria; order Peribacterales; family Peribacteraceae; genus VGKZ01. The sequence continues at coordinate 4,979 of VGKZ01000074.1, forward strand.
CGCCCTTGAATGTCAGAAATGAGTGCTGCCAATGCCATTGAAGTACAGGACGTGTGTCTCTCGCTCGGGGGGCACACGATTCTTGATGCAGTGAGCTTCGCCATTCCACAAGGCCGCTATGTTGGCATCGTTGGTCCGAACGGTGGCGGGAAGACGACCTTGCTCAGAATCATCTTGGGATTGCTGCGTCCGACGCACGGAGAAGTCACGGTCTTCGGTGAGTCGCCGTTTTTAGCCCGCAGGCGAGGAAAAATCGGCTATGTCCCACAGCGCATCGCGCAGGCGGACATTCCGTTTCCGATATCTGTAGAGGAGATCGTGTGGAGCGGCAGAACTCCGGCCATCGGTGTGGGCAACCGGCGATCCCGATGCGACCGTGAGGCTGTGGAGGAAGTGATGGATCGCGTCAATGTCACGCATCTCAGGCACCGTCTCGTCGGCAATCTCTCAGGGGGCGAGAGGCAGCGCGTCTTCATCGCCCGTTCGCTCGCAGCAGACCCCTCGCTTCTCATCCTCGATGAACCGACGACGGGCGTCGATATTGCAGCGAAGGAGGAGTTCTACGCACTGCTCAAGACCCTCAACGCCGACTTGGGACTGACCATCCTCTTCGTCTCACATGATATCGAAGTGATGACGAGCGAAGTCGCCTTCGTGCTCGCGCTGAATCAA
>VGKZ01000075.1 GCA_016866815.1 Candidatus Peregrinibacteria bacterium
GCATGCGCGGACATTCTGCACGCACGCGCACGGCAGGACAAGTTTCCGGGCTGTTTTCCGCCGGTGATTGGTGCATAATGTCCCCATGCCGCCGAACCCGCCGCTCACCGCGCAGTCTTCGAAAAAAGGTTTGCCCCCCGGTACGCTCGTACACATCGGCCGCAGGAAGCGCGAGAAGACGACGGCGACGGTCATCGATTACTCTGCGGAGAAGTGCGAGGAGCGCGAGCTGCCGAGCGCGGCCGATGCCGCGAAGTACAAGAGCGATTCGACGGTGTCCTGGATCAACGTCATCGGTCTGCATGATACGGAATCCATCGCGTCGATGGGCAAAACCTTCGATCTGCATCCTCTCCTTCTCGAGGATATCGTGAATTCCACACAGCGGCCCAAACTGCAGGAATTCGACGCCTGTCTCTTCGTCACCGTCCGCCTCTTCTACTTCGATGTGAAGAGCGCGTCGCTCGAGTCCGAGCAGGTGAGTCTCGTGCTCGGCAAGGGCTACGTTCTCTCGTTTCAGGAAGATGCGCGGGACGTTTTCGATCCTGTCCGAGCAGCCATTCGTCAGGGCAAAGGCAAACTGCGCGGCGCCGGTGCGGATTTTCTCCTGTACCAGTTGCTCGACGTTCTCATCGATAGCTATTTCGATGTACTCGAGAACATCGGGTACGCGATCGAATCTCTGGAGGAAGATCTTCTCAAGCGCCCGGCTCCTTCGGTGCTCAGTCGCATTCACAAGCTCCGTCGGGAGATGATCATCATTCGCAAGGCGGTGTGGCCGCTGCGGGAAGTCCTCAGTGCCATGGATCGTTTAGACAACGCCTTCATCGAGAAGAAAACTCACCTCTACCTCCGCGATGCGTACGACCACACCATCCAGCTCATGGACAACGTCGAAACGTTCCGTGACATGCTCGCAGTCATGGTCGATCAGTATCTTTCCCTTGCCAGTAACCGCATGAACGAAGTGATGAAAGTCCTCACGGTCATCGCGACCATCTTCATGCCGCTCACGTTCCTCGTCGGTGTCTATGGTATGAATTTCGACTTCATGCCCGAACTCAGCTCTCCGTACGGTTATCCCGCAGTGTGGGCGGTGTGCATTCTCATCGCGGCAGGTATGGTGGTGTACTTCAGGAAGAAGGAGTGGTTGTGAAGTATGGAGCATTCGTCTTGTTTCGCATGCGCATAACCTTTATAAAGGTCTCCTCCATGCGCAGGATTTCCCTCCTTCTCTGCTTTCTCCTCCTTTCCGCGTGTACCGCGGAGGTGTCGCAGGGTCTGGATGGTGAAGCGGAGTACGGCATGCGTTTCTTCGGCGACGTCCGCGCGCCGGCCGTTCCCGTTACCGGTACATTTTTTGGAAAATTTGCTACGACGAGTGCGGTGAACAGCAGCAGGACATTCGCAGCGGATTATTACGGCGACATCAAGATCACCATCGATGCCGACAGGAAAATCACCTGTACCTGGAGCGTCGAGGGCCGCATGCACGACGCGGAGGTTGGCGGTCTCTTGAGCGCCGCTTCCCGGGTGTGTACCGGGAAATTGCAGGATGACGGCACGTTCTCATTCCGCGGTACCTACGAAGGTGCGGCGGATGATGTGAAATTTGGATCGGGGGAAGTCCTGGAAGACAGTTTCCCGACCTTTGAATTGTCCGGAATGGCAGATGGGGAATCCGTGGAGGGGGATGTGCTGCTCGGAGGAGTCTTCGTGTCGGAGGACAAGCAGCATCCCGAATTGCAGGATGCGGGTGCAGCGTTCTTCATCGTTCCGATGAAGTGATGTGCAGGCACGCGGTGCTTACGCGAATTTTCTCACGCAGATTTTTGCGAACTCCAGCACCGGAAGCACCGTGACGGCGCAAACCATGATGATGCTCCAGTCCCGGAGCGGTATCGCGTACGTGCCGAACGCACCCTGGAAGAAAGGGAGATACACCACTGCGACTAGTAGGGCGATTCCCCACAGAATCGAGAGGTTGAGCCAGCGGTTGATGAACGGCGATCGGAGTACGCTGAAGTGATCGCTCCGGAATGCGTACGCCTTGAAGAATTCGATGAAGATCAGACAGGTGAAGGTCATCGTCATGGCTTCCGAAATGTCTCTCCCGGACCGTAATGCCCAGAGGAAGAGTGCAAGGTTGACGGCAGCGGACCACGCGCCCCCTGTGAGCATGAGTGCGGTGACCGGCCGCGTGAAGATCCCGGAGCTCTGGTTGCGCGGAGGTCGGCTCATCAGATCGCGTTCCGGCGGATCCACCGCGAGTGCGAGAGCGGGGAGTCCGTCCGTCGCAAGGTTCAGGTACAGAATCTGCACGGCGCTCAACGGAAGCGGCACCCCCATGACCATAGCGCCCACCATCAGCAACGTTTCACCGATGTTCGCGGAGAGCAGGTACATGAGGTATTTCTTGATGTTGCCGAACATGCCGCGTCCTTCTTCCACCGCAGCGACGATGGACGCGAAGTTGTCGTCCGTCAGCATCATGGCGGCTGCCTCCTTCGTCACGTCCGTTCCCGTGATGCCCATCGCGATGCCGATGTCCGCTTTCTTCAGTGCAGGAGCGTCGTTGACGCCGTCGCCGGTCATCGCCACCACGTGGCCGAGTTTCTGGAGCGCATCGACAATGGAGAGTTTGTGGGTGGGGGAGACGCGCGCGTACACGGAGACGTGCTGCACTTTCTCGCGGAGTTCGGATTCCGAAAGTGTATCGAGTTCAGCGCCGTTGATGACTTCGCCGTCTTCCAGTATCCCGATCTCGCGTGCGATTGCGGCCGCCGTCGCGTGGTGGTCGCCTGTGATCATGACCACGCGAATGCCTGCAGCCTTGCACTTGCTGACCGCTTCTTTCGCTTCGGGTCGTGGAGGATCGCTCATGCCGACGAGTCCGAGGAATGTCATTCCGGTTTCGGCGTCGCCCAGGGTCGCATTCCGTTTTTCCGCGAGTGCGAGCACGCGGAGTGAATCGCCGGCCATGGATTCCGCGTTCCGGAGAATTGCTTCGCGGTCTGCCGGTGTCAGAGGTGCATTACCATTTGCGGTTCGCTGTGACGCGCATGAAGCGAGGATGATTTCGTATGCGCCCTTGGCATATGCGACGGGCCCGTTCTTGCTTTTATGCAGGGTCGTTATGCGTTTGGATTCCGATGTGAACGGAATTTCGCCGGTTCGCGGCGAACCTTCGTCGAGGGCGGCCTTCATCAGCCCTGCCTTCGCTCCTGCAACGACGAGCGCTCCTTCCGTCGGATCACCTTTCACGTTCCATCCGCCTTCCTCCTTCACCAGTCGTGTGTCGCCGCACAGTACACCGGCCGTCAGCAGGTCCATGAGGACGTCGTTGGGCTCCTCCGCTGTCCCTCCGACCGTGAAGGAGCCATGCGGTTCGTATCCTGAACCGCTCACGTCATACGTTGACCCGGCAACGGCGATCCGGCGGATGGTCATTTCATCCTTTGTCAGTGTTCCCGTTTTATCCGAACAGATGACCGTTGTGCAGCCGAGAGTTTCGACTGCAGGCAATCTGCGTACCAGCGCGTTGCGCCGCACCATGCGCTGTACGCCGATGGCAAGCGAGATCGTCACGACGGCGGGGAGCGCTTCCGGTACCACTGCCACCGCGAGGGCGATGGCGAAAATGAGCATGTCGAGCAGCGGCTCGCCACGCATGATGCCGAGCGTGCCGATGACGACGCTGATCACGCCGGCGACTTTGGCAAGGGTTTTTCCGACGCGGTCGAGGTTTTGCTGGAGAGGGGTTGCCGCAGCTTCCACGCTCTCGAGGAGACCGGCGATCGTGCCGAATTCCGTGCGCATGCCGGTGGCGATCACCACTGCGGTGCCGCGTCCGTGGGAGATGACGGTGCCGGCGTAGAGCATGTTCCGTCGGTCGCCGACGGCGGCTTTGGGGTTTGTCACGGGATCGGTGATCTTGGCCACCGGAACGGATTCACCTGTCAGCGCCGCTTCCTCGGCGTGCATGTTCACGCTCAGAACAATGCGCGCATCCGCGGGAACCCGGTCCCCCGGGGAGAGCATGATGATGTCTCCCGGTACCACCTCGCGGGCCGGGATTTCGATCTGCTCACCTCCGCGGAGTACCTTCGCCGTCGGTGCGGCCATTTCCTGCAGTGCTTCGATTGCTCTTCCCGCGCGGTACTCCTGCATAAAACCGAGGATCACCGCGAAGAGTACGATCACGGCGATGGCGATCGCTTCCACTTCATGACCCAGAACACCGGAGAGTCCAGCTGCGATGAGCAGCATGATGACGAGGATGTTCTTGCACTGTTCGAGGAGGAGGGTCCACGCAGAAATACTCTTGCCTGTGCGCAATTCGTTGCTTCCGCACTCCTTCAGCCGTTCCGCGGCTTCCTCTGCTTTCAGGCCGCGGTTTTCAACGACGGAGAGCCATGTGAGAACGTCTCTGGAGCTCATGGTGTGCCACGGCGACTCAGGTATACGGAAAAAGCGGTGTGTCGCTGCAGGTTCGCGGCTATGGGCGGCTTTCGTAGTGCTCATCGATGTCCGCGGTATTCTAGAGGAGAAGGGATCATGGGTACAGAAAAGACGGTAGAGAGCGAACTGCCATCGTTGTACAGGTCTGATTGTATACGGAAGTACGCTTTTACTGTTCATTGTGACTCGCTGCGGTGATAGGCTTGGCGCGATGCACCCTTTCCGCACGGATCCGGCGCGTTATGTCATTCCATTGTTCTTCGTCTTCATCATTGCGATCGGTGCTATCGCCGTCCCGTCGTACGGCATTTCGTGGGATGAAAAAGCGATGTTCATTCTCGGTAGGCGCGTGTACGAGTACATCTTCGATGGAGCGCCCTACCCCCCGAATATCGCCATTCGTTTTCATGGTGCCATCTTCGAGTTCATTCTCTACGGTCTGCCGAAGTTCTACGGCATGTACTATGCCCGGCATATTTTCATTCTTCGACATTTCGTCAATTATCTGACCTTCGTCGGAGGGATCGGTGCCATGTATCTCTTCGGAAAACGGTACTTTCGCAGCGCGTGGTGGGGGCTGATCGCCGCTACGCTGCTATTCCTCAGTCCCCGTCAGTTCGGTCATGCTTTCGTGAACGGCCGTGACATTCCCACACTGTCCCTTTGGGCTCTTGCGATGGTTACGCTCCTGGCCCTCCGTGACCGCCGTACAGTGTGGATGGCTGCTCTCCATGGCGTCACCTGCGGTCTTGCCATTTCCATGCGCGTCGCCAGCGTGTTCATTCCGATCCTGGCGGTCGGCCTGCTCTTCTTTCTGTGGATCGATGCATGTCGGAGGGGGCAGCGTCATGCGACGCGGACTCTCCTCATTCTCTCTGGTCTTGTCCTCCTGTTCTCCGCGCTGGGGACGATCGCATTCTGGCCGCTCCTGTGGGAGCACCCTCTGAAGAATTTTCTGGAAGCCCTCCACAACATGGCCTTCGAGCAGAACCAGCC
>VGKZ01000076.1 GCA_016866815.1 Candidatus Peregrinibacteria bacterium
TCCACACCGCGCTCAGGATGCCACCGCAGACGTTTACCCTACGCTACGAAACGACACGATTCCTCATTCCTAGCAATGTGTCTTAAGAAAGGGGTACTTGCCACCCCGTTAATACACCGAAAAGCACCTGTCCCCCCGTCTTGATCAACAGTTGAACAATAACCATCCGAGTACGTACACCCTTTGTAATCAATAATATCATTCCGACATGGACAATTTTTATTCCTAGTGCATTTTTCCTTATCAAAATTAAGCTTTACATCGTCAGTATCGCTGCATCTGAGTTTCATGATGGGTGCGTCTTCCCCTGCAACGAATCCTGTGAACGGCTGACGAACGCTCTCCCGTTGAATGCCCCAGACCACCGCCACCAATGTAGCAACGAGAACGCTGGCTGTGATCGTGGCTTTTTTCATGCATCAATGAAACACATCGCTGCAGAACTGTTTGCGCACATGCTTCATACGAAGGATTGTAGCATGAACTTCTGTGGAAAACGAGCAACGAACCGCAACTGTCGAAAACAAAACAGCTCAATAGAACACTACTGCGCTGCCTGCTGCCCGACAGGCTCAAGCTGAACAGGAACGACATCGAGAATCTTGTTCTTCTTGGAACTGAAGAGAATCGCCCGCTCAGTCGTCACGACCAGGTGGTCTCCGTTCTCGGCTTTGTTGTAGAACGGGTTCTTCTTGCGCAGCGCATCGACATCGACGATCGTCGCAACAGTCGGCTCGATATTCGTCGGAAGATCGATGAGTTTTCCGAGCTGCGTGATAATCTTCTTAGCGGCCTCCTGATTCTGTTTCGCATCACCGAGCTGCACCTGCTCCAGACGCACGGTGAGTTGTTCAAGCTGATACGCAACCGCACGACGCTTCAGTTCGAGTGCCGCAACGAGTGCGAGCAGTGCAATGATAATGATCACGGTGAGTACCTGGTGTCTGCTCTGTGTGGAGGATTCCATAGGAAAGGTGAAAAGATGTCGAAGAACGTTTCAACCTGGAATTATACGGGCTCTGACCCTACACCACAATGTTAAGACTGCTGTACATCTCCTGCCTCGGGAGCAGGTGTGGAGGAGGATTGCTGTGTCCCAGCGGAAGAAGTTGCCGAGGTCTCTGAATTTGCCGTGGTTTCAGAAATTTCCGAAGATGCAGAGCTTGAGGAGGATGATGAAGAGCGAGAAGTTTTTTCTGAAGATTCAAAAGATTGAGAAGACTCGGAGGAATCCGATGCTGAAGAGTTTGCTCCGACATCAGGCTCGGATCCGTTCGCTGTCGTCGAACCGGATCCCATGTCCTCAGAGACAGACGATGCACTTTCCGACGCCCCGGACGATGCAGAGGAATCCTCCGATTCCCCTTCCTCCTCTATCAGCATTTCAATGTAATACCCTTCCGGTACGATGAGTTTCGGATTCCGTTCATCATCCCAATCGATCTGCACCTGAAGATCGGGGTGCATCCAGAGCGTCTTGTCGTGGTAGCGACTGCAGCTCATCGGTGCACCGCTCTCATCGAGTGGTTGCTCTCTGCGAATACAGGCGTTCCAGACATCACTTGTGCTCACCGGAACTCCGAAGGCATCGACAGGTATAGCCTGATCTCCGGCTTCCACACCACCGGGGAGTCCGCGGATCGTCCGTGCATCGCGCGTACCGACGGCAATCCAGTCGAACGTAACATCGCGCTCTGCAGGATCTTTGATTTCAAGAGTGAATCCGGTCGCTGATGCTCCGCTGACGCGCCACTGGACGAAGTCATCGGCGCTCGCGGTGATGACCGGTGTTTCCATGAACCATCCGGTGCCAAACGGAATGGTGACCTTCGTTGCGGCTTCAAGAATTACCGCACGTCCAGTCTGCCTGGCGCTCAGAACGAGTGAACCGGAAACCGTGAGATTTCCTCCGATCGTCGCGCCGCTGAAGACGCGAAGATGCCCCTGAATGTCGACATCGCCGAGGACGACCAGCGCTTCGCGGACGATGAGATTGCTGAGTTCCATCGTTGCTCCCGTTGCAAACAGCGCAGCGAGATCTACCGGTGTGCCCTGAACTATGAGTTCGCCATCGACCGTAAGCGGTCCGTGTACCGTGGCTCCGGAAGCCAGCTCCAACATGGAAGCTCTCAAACTTCCGCCGACATCCATGCTTCCGTCAATCGACAAGAGTCCTGTGAGGAGTAGGTCTTCGATAGCCAGTGCACCGTCGACATGCAGATCGCCGCCGATACGGGCGTCGCCGCCGGTGATCAGCGTCTGCTCGATCGCAACGGTATCGTAGTTCGGGCTGCGTGTGACTGTCGCGCCGCTGAGTGTTGCAACCGCTGTTTTCAAATCTTCTATCTGTATCTTGAGCGTCTCGTAAATAGACCAGATTCCTGCACCGGATTCCGAGAGCGGTTCATCATCGGACTTGGTGTCACCCTGCGATGCAGCGAGAATATTTGCGACCATCGCGGAGAAATTCAGATTCTCAAAGCGACTCTGCACCTTCTCCGCAATCTCATCATCCACATTGATGGCTTTCACTGCATCCGCCACCATGATCTGCACTTCATCTTCAATCTGCATGGCAGCGATCTGATCGAGCACATGTTGCTCAACCTGATCGACGGTCAGTGAGCTGTTGCGGCGAGAGATGAGCACATTGACCATCCCCTCTTCGCCGATGGCACCGGAGAATCCCTCAAGGGCAACACCGACGGTGGATTCTCCCGGAAGCGCCTTGCGTGCGTACCCCGGCTTGTCGGCGGGCGTGAGCGAATCACCCGGACGGATATTCAACGATCCGTCCGCATACGACCCGATGAGTACTTTTGCCGGAACCTGACCGATGAGACCGATGAGTTCGTAGCCCGGCGGGATGATGCCATCCGCTCCGGAAATCATATTTCCCACGAACGCCGGATTCGTGGACACGATACCCATCACATTTGCATCGGCTTCGCGTGTGCAGCGCTCCACGGTATTGTCCTGCGTCACGTCGATGCAGACCACCTCACCGGGTTCCAGCTTCTGCTTCGCTTTGAACCATTCCGCGTAGTCAGCACCGGTGGATGTGTATTCGTTATCCGAGAAAACGGCGCCGTCCGCACGAATGCGGAAGGCATTGTCATCGGCACCTGCAACGTCCGAACGGATGCGGAAGACGTTCTGTTCGGCATTCGATTCGTCCGTATTGATGAGAATGGCTTCCTCATTGAATGTGTTGTCTGTGTAAATGGTGAGTGCTGCACGCAGGTTCGCGCCGGTTCCCATCGCCACATGCCGAACGGCGTCGACGGTCAGTGCATATTCGGTGTCATTCGCCTGCGCTCCGACACGGAACCGGTAATCCTGCGTCGGTGAAATGGAATAGATATTCGCCGTCGTCGTGATATTGGTATCCAGTGTCTGGAAGCGAATCCAGTACTGGGTCTCAGTATCCGTACTGACCGTCGTCGCTGCCCAGTTATTCGGAGGGTTGAATTTCACGACGCCGTCATATCTCAGAACGGAAGTATAGTCATCGAACGGCAGCTCAGCCCAGGTGGAACCGTTGTAGAATTGCGCGCTCCAAGTAGAAATACCATCCTGCGCAACGGCGATATCGAAGTAGATGATACCGAACGGATCATTGGCACCGACGTAGAAGTAGTCATTGCTCGGATTTTCAACAGTGAAAATACTGAAGGTCGTGCCACTGGTCGTCCTGGCCTCCGTCGTGTTGTCCGTGTACGTGGATTCACCATCGAAGTTGTACACGCGATTGAATCCGTACGGATCGAGCGTAAGCGCTCCACTGGAAGTCATGGCATTTCTATCGTTGCGGAAGAGATTCGCATCGAAGAAGTTCTGGTATCCGAAGAGGATATGCGGATTGGGATTGGCATTGTTGCTCGGCATGGAAACGCGCATACCCGGCTTCGAAGTCGCCTCGGAATCAATGTCGATGCCGATACCATTGCCGTTCTGATCGATGTAGAGCGATCCATTCGCAGCATCCTGACGGATATTCATGACGAGCGTACTCGTTGCCGACGCGTGATCGTTCAGGAAGTTTGCAAGGATACGCTTCGAAGCGCTGGAGGAATTCGAAAGCAGGTTCAGGAGAAGACCTGTTCCGCTTGTCAGGGCATCGGCGTCATCGATCTGGATCGCATGGCCCGTCGTAATGGTCGAAGCCGAAATGGAAACGATATCGCGCGTTGTTGCTTCACTATCGATGCGCAGCGCAACGCCGTTTCCGTTCTGGTCGATGAAGACGCCTGTCGCTGTCGATGCGGACCCGATCTCAACGGTAAGGGATCCGGAAGACGTCAGAAGATCCTGTGCATGAATAACGGATCCGGACGTCGTGCCTATAACTTCCAACGCCATACCGAGATCGACCGCAGTGCTGCCGATGGTACCGTTCGGATTCAGGAGAACCGCTCCGGAAACGGCGAGATGTGCCTTCGGCGTGGCTGTTCCGATACCGAGCATACCTCCGGAAGAAAGAAGCATATGGGGATTGCCCGTACCCTTTCCGTAGAACAGAAGTCCTTCGTAACCGCTATCGCGGTACCCGATCTTTCCTTCGAGAGTCGATGAACCGATATGGAGACTGGAACCCGAAAGGTACAAATCCCTCCAGCGCCTGTCAGTCGAACCGAGATCGAATTTGTTGGTGTACATCGGGATCAAATGGCCGGAGAGAATTGCTCCGCTCGCCATCATGACGGTATGATTGAATGTTGCACGGCCTTCGACGACGAGGGCACCGGATGAACGGAGAAGATCCTGCGCGTGGACGATCCGTCCGCTTGCCGTTCCCATGATCTCGAGAGCAGTTCCCGAGAATGACGTGGATAGAGCGAGGAAGCCGGAAGCCGGTTGGGTTAATCCTTGTGCGGGAGCAGTGGAACCTCCGGCACCTGTATCATCATCACCACACTCGAAGCGTTTATTCGTAGCATCCCATGCAAGAGTCTGGTTGTCTGCGTCACAGTCTGTGAGGTTGAAGCCTTCAAGCGTATTACCAGAGAGCGTGCCGTGGATCCAGCTACCCCCTTCGATGATCAATGTTCCGGAAGAAGCAAGAAGAGAAGCGGCCTGAATCGTAGAACCGGAAGTGGCACCGCGAATGGTAAGAGCACCATTGAGAACAGTTACCCCTTCGACGACGAGGGTTCCCGAGGAGTTGAGGGAGTCTGCCGCATAGAGGATACGGCCAGAGGAGGTACCGATGATTTCGAGGGAGGTACCGGTGAGGGTGGCATTGAGGCGGAAGAAGTTGGACGCGAGGGTCAGACCCTGGGCGGCGAGGTAGGAGGTACCGGTGTTCTGGTCTGCTTCACATTCGAATCTCTGTGCTGTGGAGTTGTAGACGAGCTTG
>VGKZ01000077.1 GCA_016866815.1 Candidatus Peregrinibacteria bacterium
CGTTTGAGAATCTGCTCCTTCACGTCGGGAGCAATGCGATGTGGTTTGCCCATATCTTTCGGGGGAAGTTGTCTAGAGTGTGTCTAAGATATGGGGTACCTGCCACTCATAAGCTCGGTCTCGAAGGAAAAGGGTACGTCAGCCAGATCTACAGGGAGGCATTTGCGGGCGTCGAAGAAATCGACACGACATTCCAGGAGAGACAGACCGTGGAGTACGCGAATGAGCACGACGGAAGCGAAACGATGATGGCTCCCTCAGCATGGGGCGCACATTCGCCTCTCCTTGCTGCAAGGAAAGGCTTCGTAACGGCTGCCGATGAGGTCGTGACGACGAGCGTCTGGGCAAGATCGTACCGAGTCGACCGTGAACTCGATGACATCCTCACTGTGCTCCGTCACATCGAACGCGTGTGCATCTCGCCGAACAACGGACGATTCTCGAGAGCTCGAATTTCGGAGCAGCAATTCAATGATCTCTACAGTGGCATCGAGATCAGAGAAGCGCTCTCGTGGGCAGAAGAAGCACTTGGAACCTACCTCCAGAAGAACATGCAATGCCTGAAACCGGAAGTGCAAACATTGATGGACATGCAGACGAAGAGAATCGCAGAACTCTGGGAGGAAATCCCACAGAGCGGAAGTCTGGCAGAGATTGAGTAACGAACAATATCTTATGGGATAGCGCGAGGTACGACGACGCCCTCCTTTACGCTGCATGCATAGAGACACCTGCTCCTAATACCCGACGGTCGTTGCACGAACTCTGTTCCTTTCCTCAGCGGAACTTCCGGTAACGACACGCGCTGTCATCTACATTTCCAATGTCTTCAGTAAGCACGGAGCAGTATTCGTTCCGGCCTCACTCGTCGGGTTCATCGTCATCGTTCTGCTGGCAAAGTTTACGCCGTTCCGTGTGGTGTCCCAGTGGTGCATCTTCAGGGTTCCCGGCATTGGAACGCTTGCGAAAGAAGCCACCATCGCTCGTTTCGGTGTAATTCTCGGCGGTCTTCTCAGGGCAGGTGTTCCGCTTCCGGAAGCACTTTCTTCGCTTGCAGATGTCACGCACATCGTCGCGTACAAGCACCTGTACCAGAACATGCTCCAGCACATCACGCAGGGTGACTCCTTCAGCAAATGCTTTGCGGAAATTCGCGGCAGCAAGCATCTGCTTCCGGTATCCGTGCAGCAGCTGGTCATCACCGGCGAGAAATCCGGCACACTTTCAGATACCCTTCTGAAGATCGCTTCTATTTATGAAAAAAAAGCGTCGGAAACAGCGGAGCGACTGCCGACCATTCTGGAGCCGGTGCTCCTGCTCTTCATCGGAGGTCTCGTCGGTACCATCGCTTTCTCCATCATCGTTCCCATTTACAGTGTTGTCGGTAATGTCGGACGATGAGCCACGCAATACATTTTCTACCCCTATCATGCTACGATTACCCGTTGAACCCCTTCCCTACTCAGTTATGACACGACGTGCATTCTCCATCATCGAAGTACTCATGACCCTCGGTATCATCGCTGTCACGGCGGGGGTATCGGTTCCTATGTACAGGAACTACCAGATCCGTAACGATCTGGACCTTGCTGTTGCGCAGACCATGCACGGACTGACGAGAGCCCAGCTGCTCTCCCAGACGGGTCAGCACGACGGCGCGTGGGGTTTCCGGGTTCCGGAGGGTACGGTGTTCCAGGGTGAGAACTACGCCGCGCGCAATACCTCGTTGGACGAAGTGGTCACGCTGCCACCCGGCATCACAGTGAACGGCGTTCTGGAAGTGGTCTTCGAGCGCGTGACGGGAAATCCATCTCCTACCGGAGACATTATTTTTGAGGGACAGAACGGCGAACGCAGGACACTGAGTGTCAGCGATGAAGGCATCCTCATTCCATCGGAAGTACTGCCGCCGGACGAGGGCGGTCTGGATGGTGAAGACGGAGGGAGCGGCGATCTCTCAGGCGATACGGGAGATACGGGATCGGCAACCAGCGGAGACACAGGTTCTTCGACGGGAGGCGATACAGGTGGATCAAGTGGTGGCGATACGGGGGATGAAGACGGAGGCACAGGGTCTACAGATGGTGGCACGACCGGGTCAGATACCGGTGGCGGGACAGGTGGTGATACGGGCGGAAGTGATGATCAGGAAACGTGTGAGGAGCGGTTCTCCGTTGCGGATGACGGCACCATTGAAACGACGGGCAGCGTGAAGGTCACAGCGAAAGTCCTCGGGTCCGCCATTACGTACGGTGCCAACGGTCCCGAAGTTCAGGTAAACGTTTCCGCAAGTACAGACAATGGCACCACATGGTCCGATCTCTTCGGAGGGAATGACATCGATGGCAATGAGATCAGCGAACTCGGCAGTCTGACTGCAGGACAGAAGATCGTTCTGAAGGTGCGCGGGCGCCACGGCTGGCTCTTCGACAAGACGTACAGAAGCAATGATAAGAGTGGTCATATCGAAGTATTGCGCAATGGGGACAGTCCTCCGGCATACAAGCCGTTTGGGAACCAACAGAGCCTCGTCGCGTTCCTGAAAGATATCCTCGATACGAACGGCAAAATCAAGATTGGTGCGTATGATGCTGTGTTGCTTGTTGAGCTTGGTTCGCTCAACAGCAATTCATCCGATTTCCAAGATGCTGTCATCCTGCTCCAATTTGCTCAGGGGACCAGTAGCTGTGCGAGCAGCACAGAGCCGCGGTTTAAAATTGCTTTTGAGCGTATCGAAAACAAAATAAAGGGTGATGCGAAAAATGTCACCTACGTCGGTTCAGACGCAGTAGCGTATGCCGACAGCCAGTGGATCCCGCTGACAACAACGGATGGTTCCATCATCGAAGAAGTTGCTGGCATGGCGGCACAACGCAAGAGCGGATACGTCCGCATACTGTTGCACGGTTCACATAACGATGGCAGCAAGGAGATTGTGGATGCCCGCGTCACGTTTGACGGTGCGAAGGTTGTTGAAGTGCGCAATGACAATACCGGCAACAATGCAACGGAAAGTCCTTTCGATGGCGTCGTGAATGACGGTCCTGGCGGGGACGAGGTTACGGCCGTTGCTGGCAGCACCAGCGTTTTCTACCAGACGCGCGTGACATCGGCAGATGATGCCATTTTGATTTACTGGCAGGAGGCAGACACATCTTCATCGAGCAGTTCATCGAGCAATTCTTCCGCAACCAGTAGCACAAGCACTAGTAGCAGCGCTTCCTCCGATGCCTGCGCTGCGTCTTACACGATGAGTAATGGCACACTCACCCTCAGTGAGAAGGCAGACGTATCCTTCACAGTTCTCGGTTCGCATGCGACGTACGATAAAACCGGGTCGAAGATCGATGTCCGCATGCAAGTCAGCGCCGATGGCGGGATCACATGGAAGTCACTCTTTAACTATGGTTCCATCAAAGGCAATGAGCATGAAACGCTGCGTGATGTTGCTTCCGGCAAGACCATTCTCCTAAAAGTCGAAGGCCGCCGTGGCTGGCTCTTCAAGCGCGAGACGAAGTCCGGCGATTCCGAGAACCGCGTCCGCCTCCTGAAGAAGGGTGAAGCCCCGCCGAACACCTCTGTATTCAAGAATGCCGACAAACTGCAGTCATTCCTAAAAAACAAGCTGTCGCAGGGCAAGGTTGTCGTGGGGCCAAAGGAACTTCTGATGGTCGCGGAGGTTCAGGACCTCGATGATCATTCTGATTACCAGGATGCCGTTGTCCTCGTGACGGTTGAGAAACCGTACAGCAGCGGTTCCTGCGGCACACCGCCAAATGTCTCCTCTTCCAGTTCTGCTCAGCAGACCTCTTCCTCCTCTGCCGCCACATCGAGCACTTCCTCATCATCTTCCGCCGGTTCCACCAGCAGCAGTGAGAGTTCCTCGAGCGCAGGCAAGATTACGATTTGTCATTTCCCTCCGGGCAATCCCCGCAATGCGCAAACCATTCAGGTCGGCGCGTCTGCCTGGGCAGCGCACGCGGAGCACGGTGATCGGCAGGGTGCCTGTGACGGCGATGAAGACGGTGATGGTATCCAGAACTCCAGTGACTTCTGCCCAGGCACGTTCGTTCCTGAAACAGTACCAACTGAAGGATTGCTCTTCAAACGGTTCGCTCTAACGCATAATGAATTCGGCTTCCGCCAGGGGCCGCAGCGTAAAGTCAGCGAATTCACGCTGAGCGATACCTACGGCTGCAGCTGTGAACAGCTCATCGATGTTGCAGAGAACGTGAAGGTCTACCGCTTCTCGCAGTTCCCGAATCTCCTGAGGCAGATGCAGAGTCTCTTCCCGTTCTACACAGAAGGTGCCCGCCGCTACGGTTGTGGTAAGTCTGTAATCGAGATGGTAAAGAAGAAATAGTCAGACAAGAGCATCCACAAGAGGCCGGGAACCCCGGCCTCTTTCGTATTTGGTCATTTCTCGGTCTCACCCTGATACTGGTACCATGCATACCCGTGATACGCATGCACTCCAGGCCCGCTGCACTTCTCCTCGATGTACTCATCGGCGTTGCAGTCTTCGGTTTCGTCGTGACAGGTGTCATTACGGCTATGATTATCAGCCAGCGTGGAATGCTTGCCAGTGGTGATCGAGTACGGGGAGTGCTTTTGAATCAGCAGGCGCTTGAAGTGGTCCGCTCCGTGCGCGATGAGAACTTTGCCAATCTTGTTGCAGGGACTTTCGGTTTTCAGGTTGGTACGGACGGGAAATGGGATCTGAGCGGCACCGGGGTGACGACAGCAGATGGTTTTACAACGTCGCTGACGCTCGAAATCCAGGAGAGCGGAGCCATAGGGGTCACTGCGACGACGACATAGGATCTTAGTGAAGACCGCGGAGGTACCGTCTCCATTATGACGGAACTCTCAGATTGGAGGACAGAACGGGAAATTGGTAACTGGTTGTATGTGACGGGTTGATCGGTAACACTTTGGGGTGGGCGGAGGCTATCTCGATCGGACGACGGAACACCACTCTTCAATGCAGCCGCGGTTGCAGGAAACTATGCATTTGTCACCAGCGAAGTGAGTGACGGAGGGCACGGTCTCTATGTGTTTGACATCACGGATCCGCATACTCCGACGTGGGTTGCCACGGGGTTCGATCTTGGATATGCCGGGTACGGTGTTGCCGCAGCCGGTGGGTATCTGTACGTGGTTACCGGTAACGGAGGCGCGGAAATACATGTCTATGACATTGTCGATCCTGCTTCATTGAATGTGGATGACCGCGTTAGTACGATCAACGTGCCCGCTTCGGCAAAAGCCCGGTCTTTGGTGGTATTTGGAGACACGCTGTTTGTAGCATCTCTGGAAGACGCAACGGAAAAGGAGCTCTTT
>VGKZ01000078.1 GCA_016866815.1 Candidatus Peregrinibacteria bacterium
CAGTAGGCCCGTGGGTTTTCTCAGCGAATGGATTTGGATCACCCCGACATGCAAACGTGACCGTTGTGCGGCATCCGACTGGGAGGGCCCGATGCATTTACCCATTGCGCACGGAGAGGGGCGGTTCACCACACGCGATCCGGACCTGTACGCCGAGCTTCGGAAGAATGACCAGATTGCATTCTCCTACTGTGATGCAAACGGCAGTGTTTCCGAGCAACCCCTCTGTACACCGAATGGTTCGGCGTATGCAATCGCTGGGATTTGCAACCCTAACGGCAACGTTATCGCTCTCATGCCTCATCCGGAAAGGACAGAGCTAGGAGACAGGTATTTCCGCTCCATAAAGGGCTGGATCGAAAATACTGCCTCTCGGACAACCCGCGTTTACGCTGGAGGTACGGACACACGCAGTGCCGTACAACTTGCAGCATGCGCACCCGCACTCCAGGAGGTATTCATAGATACCATTATCGTCAATAACGAAGAGAGAACTGTGGAGCAGGCAGCCCGATCATTACTCTCCTCGCTGCGCCTTAAGCAGCTGAAGTACATTCCTGTTTCCAATCCTGCCGAGTACCTCTCTCACCTCGCGAATTTCAATCCGAATAAGGAAGCAGCATATATCCGGAGGCAGGGGAGACTCTACCGCTGGAATCCACGCACGAAGACAGAGGACCTGTCGGAATCATCCGTACTGTCCGGCATCAAGCTGTTGCGTAGGGACCAGCCCTATGAGGCTGATGGCGACCCCGGAATATGCTTCGTGATGAACGGAGTCACTACTCAGGAATTAACATCACAGCATGTCCTCGAGTTTTTCGGTAATCCGCATGCAAGCACTTTGAGCGTCCTGCAATGAGAGCCACTCGTTCGATCATACTTGTTGCGCACAATATTCGTTCTCTGTGGAATGTCGGTGCGCTCTTTCGAACATCAGACTGCTTCGCTATCGAAAAGCTCATTCTCTCTGGATACACAGCCACTCCCGAACGCAGGGAGATTTCAAAAACAGCTATCGGGGCTGAACAGTGGATTCCATGGGAAGCATGCGATGACCCGCTTGCACTTCTCGGAGAATATAGAGACAAGGGCTGGAGAATCGTTGCTCTTGAGCAGTCCGAGCGATCGACAGTCCTCAGCGACTACCGCCCGGCAGACAAAACACTGCTTGTGGTAGGGCACGAAGTGCTGGGTGTTCCCAAAGAACTTCTACAACTCTGCGATGATGTCATCGCAATACCCATGCACGGAAGGAAGGAGTCTTTGAATGTGTCGGTTGCTGCCGGAATAGCCCTTCATCACCTTCGAAACTCTTAATCACGGTCAGAATTCTGGTACTATTCAGCCGTGCCTATCGATCTCACGCCTGCTCAACGGAATCTTGCAGAGACACTGTCCCAGCATGCCAAGGATGCATGCGCGCTTGTCGGCTTGAAGTGCCAGAAGTGCGAGCCACACCACTTCTATCTGACTGTCTACCGCTACTACGGTCGCGTGCAGGGTATGTCCGCGGAAGTCGACCGCTGCATTGACTGGTGCCTCAGTAAGGGCAAGCTTGTTTTCACAGCGCAACGATTCGGCAACTGGTGTGTACAGAAGGTAAAGTGGGACAAAGAAGACCAAATCAAGAAGCAGGAGTTGGCTTCGAAGCAGCGGGCAGAGGAGGCTATGAGGTCTCGTTGAAAAGTACCTGGCGCACTAGCAAATCAACGTATACCTTAGGTTGGACGCCTCTGTCGGGGCGTAGCTCAGTTGGCTAGAGCGCCTGCTTTGGGAGCAGGAGGCCGCGAGTTCAAGTCCCGCCGCCCCGACCAACACATTCAAGTCGTCCTAGTTACTCTTCCGATACTCCTGTTCCCTCTCGCGGACACTGCGAAGACGTGCACGACGCTGCTCCGTTACTGCTTCAGTCCTATCTGTCGTTTTGACGTTTGAATAGAAGTTGCGTCGCAGAACAGCTTGCACTTTGAGTTTGTTCTTCAAGGATCTTCTGGACATGTCCAGTACAGCTTCGCCGAGGTCATGTCGACGCCAAAACTGCTGGTCGCTGCGCTGCTGGATTCTCTCAAAATCCTGGGACTCCTCTGCAGCAGACTTCTTTGAGAGAATGCATCGCCGGAGTCTCGTCAGCATGGTGTACGTAGGATTCTCAGTCGCTCCGATGCCCCACTCAGATCTGCACTCCCTGTCGAAAGTTGCATCTGCAGCATCATCGGCTGCTGAAACAGGTGAGGCGACAGCAAGAACCATCACAATCGATGCGATGCTCATGAGTGCATTGTTCTGCATGAACACAGTGTGCGCCCAAAAAGCCAATGGTGCAAAGCAGGTGTTTGCTCGTACACCGATTGCGGTATACTGGATCCGTGAAACTCACGACACCCCTCAAGGAAGTTCTCAGGACTACGAAGGACCACGTCGACGCACTCTCAGACATGGGGATGAATGTCGTAGAGGATTTGCTTCTCTATCTCCCCAGAATGCATGAAGACCGCAGTGCGTTCCATACCCTCACCAATGCGCCTGCTGATACAAAGGTGACGATTCGCGGAACAGTTGAATCACTGAAGCTCGTCCGTACACGCAGGGGCAAAGTACTCGTTGCGGCAAAGTTCACGGATTCCGACGGTTCGATTGCTGATGTCATCTGGTTCAATCAGCCGCACATAAAGAGAATGCTCCATGATGGTCAGGAAGTTGTGCTCATGGGGAAGTTGACGGAGGGACCGCGTGGACTCACATTTCAGAGTCCACAGTTTGAAGTGGAACGTTCGCGCGACCTCGTCCATGCAGGTCGTCTTGTACCGGTCTATCCTCAACACGATGTCATTTCCACGACATGGCTTCGTGAAAAAATGCTTCTGGTGAAGGACGCCATTCAGCTGCTTCCGGAAACACTGCCGGATGATGTACTGAAGGAAGAGGAGTTGCCGTCACGCAGAGATGCTGTTCTCTCCATGCATTTTCCTGATGATCCTCACAAAGTTGAACTCGCGAGGAAGCGATTCGCGTTTGAGCGAATGTTCATGATGCAAAAGGACATTCTTCAGAGAAAAATGGAATGGCAGGGTGAGCGCAACGATGCTCTGAGAACTCCTCTGGACGTAGAACTGATAAAAGACCTATTTCTGTCATTAAACTTCAGCCCTACTGGAAGCCAAAAAGTAGCCATTTATGAAATTCTCAAGGACATGGAAAAGGACGTCCCAATGTCACGGCTTCTCGAGGGCGATGTCGGCTCCGGAAAGACGCTGGTTGCGACGGCAGTCATTGCCAATGTCATTCGCCACGGTGGACAGTGTGCACTCATGGTCCCGACGGAGGTACTGGCGAAGCAGCACGCACAGTCGATTGCGAAGACACTCATCGCTTTCTCCCAATTTCGTCTGAAGCAAGGCAGACAAATGCCGATGCCCTCTGTCGCGCTTCTCACAGGATCGTTGCCTGCATCCGATGCAAATACCATTCGCCTCAAGATCGCGAATGGGACTGTCGACCTCATCGTCGGCACACACGCGCTCATTGAGGATAAAGTTGGATTTAAGAGTCTGAGGCTGGTGATCGTCGATGAGCAACACCGCTTCGGTGTTGCGCAACGTGAGAAACTGAAGGCGAAAGGAGCTCCTCATTTCCTCTCCATGACTGCAACTCCCATCCCACGGACTCTCGCACTGACTGCGTACGGTCATCATGATTTATCAGTTCTCCTGGAAAAACCCGGTAACCGTGTGTCGATAGCCACGAAAGTTGTCTCGCCCAAAGACCGTAAGACTGTCGAGCTCTTCATAGACAGGGAAATTTCCGATGGTCGTCAGGCATTTGTCATCTGCCCGTTGATCGGAGAGTCCGCCGCAGAGGATATGGAAAGTGTCCGAAACGTCACGATGGAGGAGAAGCGATTACGGGAGGAATTCCCATCGCGCAGGATCGCAGCATTGCATGGGAAGATGACACCGCAGGAGAAAGACAGAATTATGAGAGAGTTTAAGGAGAAGAAATTCGATATTCTGGTCTCGACGTCCGTCATTGAAGTGGGGATTGATGTGCCAAATGCGACGATAATCGTCATCGAAGGCGCTGAGCGTTTCGGTCTGTCCCAGTTACATCAGTTCAGGGGCCGCGTGGGAAGGAGTGATTTCAAGAGTCATTGCTTTCTCTTCACGACCGGCGTTGAGAGTGCGCGCAGCCCGCGCCTGAGGGCTATGGAAAAATACGACTCCGGTTTTCACCTGGCGGAAATCGACCTCAAGCTACGCGGCCCAGGGGAGCTGTTTGGATTTCGCCAGAGTGGTATTCCCCAGCGGGAACTGGAAATGTTTATGGATCCGGAGCTAGCCGTTCGCGCACGGAGAGCAGCAGAAAGAGAGGCGGGGGTGTTGACAGCATCGGGAGCCGGTGCTTGAATACGCGCACGTTGAACGCCAAACGCACCATGATGATGGGAATGATGATGATGCACTCTGTGCGAGGGCGGTTCTGCGCGTAAGCGCTTCCCACAAGGAACCACACCTCGCAGAAGCGGGGCTTTTACTTCGTACGTACCCAATCACCCATGGATTCTATCCGATCAGCAGAACCTCAGCGCACGATTTACCTCTCCGACACCTTCGGTGGACCCGTCGATGCCACTCAGCGTCTGGATGCAGACGTCGAACTGTGTACACGTTTGCGTTCTGCCCCCTTTGAGCCATTTCGTACGCATATCGATACATTCGGCAATGAAAGAGCGACTGACCACATCATCAGTCTCATACGGGCGTTGGTGGAGGAAGTCGATTCCCGGCCCTATTTGTCCCATGAGGAAAAGTCTGCCTTCAGGCAAATGGGAACAGGAGTGCTCATCAATGCTGCACCACGCATCAATGGCACCAACGGCCATCCGTTCTACGTGGCAGAGCTGGAGCACAATATTCGAGTGGTCGCGACACCACTGGCTGCACTGTCTCCTGTACGCGATACAGTTACGGAACTGTATGAGCTGCCCAATACGGGAAATGGATTGTATCCAGACGGTGAGCAGTTTCGCTCTAGCTATACGGGTATTCTTCTCAACCGGGAATTGGCTAAACGATTTCCTCTATTAGAACGTGATCCGATGAGTATTCCGGTGCCTGCAGATACGGATCACCTCGGCTACGTTGACCGTTTCGGAAACTTAATTACGCATTCGGAA
>VGKZ01000079.1 GCA_016866815.1 Candidatus Peregrinibacteria bacterium
TGGTCTGCGACGTCATCGAAAAACTTCGCGGTGCGGTAACTGATCTCCTTCACCCGCTCAGAGTATCAGGAACAGTCCATGATGCGCCATGAAATACCCCCCTCAAAAGCACCTGTTTAGACCCTTCCCTCAGAGACTTGAGCCTCTTTCAGTGATGCTCCTTTTGTGACAATACCCGGCACCTCCAGAACTTCATGACTCGCCATTTTCGTGCCCTCAAAACGATAGACATAGGGTGTACATAAGCCAATTTCAAGTACGGCGGTTGCATCGGGAGTGAGACCCTCCAGATTTTTGATGATGGGACGGAGGCTGTTCCCGTGCGCAGCGATGATCACTGTCTTGCCCGCGACGAGATGCGGCAGAACGTACTGCACGAAGAACGGCCACGTGCGTCGTTCGCAGTCTTCTATGCTCTCCCCGTTCGGAGGACGCGTCGTGTAGCTGCGCCTCCAGAGCTGGACCTGCTTCTCACCATGCTTTGCCACAGTCTCAGCTTTATTCAGACCCTGTAAATCACCGTAGTGTCTCTCATTCAGCGCAGAATCCACTTCGACAGGAGGGTTCTGCCCTAACGTTTTCAGAATCACCGATAACGTTTCCGATGCCCGTGAGAGACGGGAGGTATACGCAACATCGAACGTAAATTTTTTCAATACGGCGGCACATTTTGCGGCATCTTCCCGGCCCCGCTCCGTCAACGGCATATCCGTCCATCCGGTAAAGCGGTTCTCCAAATTCCACTGTGATTGCCCGTGACGCAAAGCGACGAGAATTCCCATGAACACACGGTACCACAGCCGTTCGGTACTCTGCTACACTGTCAACAATAGGCGACACCATGGACATTCATCAGCTCTCCCGCCGGCGTTATGGTTCCACAGTCTTCTGGGCAGTGATTGCGAGCATCGTCGTCGTCGGCGGCGCAGCCGCTCTCGGCAGGGCAACCATGAACATCAAAGGCGCACTCACCGAAAAGCCCGATATCGCGGTATACCTGCTTCTTCCGGAGGAAGGGATAACGAATGTTGAGCTGCTCCGGGAACGGGAGAATGAACGTCACTACCTTGTGCAAACGAAGGAAGGCCCCAAGCTTGTCGTGCTGCGGAAGGGCGAGGAGAAGTGGTACGTATCGCTGCTAGAGAAACTCAGAGAGTAATGAAGGCGCGCGGTGCCTCTCTCCCCCATCGGAGAACGAGGAGTGGGAACACGACGACTGCATTCCAGATGCGTCCGATTCGTTTCGGCTGCAGGACAAGTCTCCACAGCCATTCCAGTCCAAGTACACGCAGCAACTTCGGCGCACGGCGTATGCGACCTGCAATGAAATCAAACGTGCCGCCCACCCCCATAGCCACTCTGACGGTTGTGAGCCGCAAGAGGGTTTCCGCAATCCAGAGATCCTGCGCAGGTGCACCGAATGCCACAAGGAGAAGATGTGCTCCCGATGCATTGATCTTCGCGATGATGGCATCGCATTCAGCCTGCGACGGGCTTCCTTCGTACACACCTGCAACACGGAGATCAGGATTTTTTTTCTTCAGAATTTCCGACGCCCTACCCCCTACCCCCTCTCTTCCTCCTAGAAAGAACACCCCATGTCCGGAATCCAACCGTGTGCAAACTTGCTCAACACAATCCACTCCCGGTACCCGCGACGGAAACTCCTGACCCGACATCCGTGCGGCAATCAATAGACCTGTACTATCCGGCAAACGCAGTGCGGCATTGTTGAGAACATCTCGGAACTCGGCATTATGCGACGCCTCCACGAGCATCTCATTGTTCGGCGTCACGACGTGGCGCTTTCCAGCCTCGCTGAGCATGGAAAGAATGCGGTCCTGAGCGGCTTCCGCCGTCACCGGATCGATGTGAACGCCGAGGAGGGAAACTGCAGCAGGCAAGATGTCGACAGGAACGCTATACACCATATACTACCCGCGCATGGCCTCCTCCAAGCACCTTCCGGCACTTTCTCTTGCCATGAGCATCCTGCTCTGCGCCTGCACGTTGCCCGTGCCGCCTGCAAACGACGATGCTTCGGCACCGGCGAATGCAGAATCGGAAGTGGAACTCGTGGAAGAAGTCTTCGAGGAAGCAGCATCGTCACCTCCGGCGAAAGCTGAAGTGGTTACAGAAAAACTACTGCCGTCGGGTTTCCTGCAGGTCGGTCGTGACACGGCCCCCGTGACGCTCCGCATGTTCACCGAACATCACTGCCGCTACTGCAAAGATTTCCATGAAGACCACATGCCGCTGCTGGAAGAGGAATTCATCGCCACGGGACAGGTGAAGATGGAGATCGGCATTCTCACACTGAAGAAATACTTAGACAGCGACCTCGCAGCAATGGGACTCCTCTGCGCCGGAGCGCAGGGCAAAGGCCTCGCGATGCACGGCTTGCTCTTCGCATCGGTCATCAATGCACAATCACTCCCGAAGCTCTCCGATACGCTGAAGATGGATACCAAAGCGTTCAATGCCTGTCTAAAGAGCGAGGGAACGAAGGCGACACTCACGGCGATGGAGTCACTCGCACAGTCTCTGGATGTCACGCTGGTTCCGACATTCTTCATCAATGGCGAAAAGTCTGTGGGGCTTCCGTACTATGCAGATTTGCGAGGGGCAATTGAGGAGAAATTAGGCGAATGAATCTGCTGCTGCACGTGAATAGCTATTCCCCCCCTCCACGCTCACTACTCGTGTAGTGACAGAGGGTGGGCGCCTCGCTTGTTCCGCAAAATGTGGCGCGGGGGGCGGAGGGGGCCATTTTGCGGTGCGTTTTCTTTGGTACTTTCTTTGTCGGGAAGACAAAGAAAGTACAAGTTACTGAATAACCCTAAGCAATTTCATTCTCTCTGCAGCTCCCGAAAGAATCTTGACGTTGTCTTTCGAAACACCGAATTCCGCAGCTAAAAAACATACGAGTTCCGCATTGGCCTTTCCTCTCTCCGCCTTCGCCGCAAGATCGATCTTCACACTATCATCTGCCATACGACACACTGCTTTTGTCTCTGCCATCCCCGGCCGGACACGAACGGTGAAGGTGACCGAACCGCGGGAAGAAAGCTCTGAAAGAAAATCATCGAACATACTATGAGAGATTACCCTTCCTCCATTCCTCAATCTTCCCGTGATTCCCCGACACCAACACATCCGGAACCTTCAGTCCGCGAAACTCCTCCGGCCGCGTGTAGTGCGGGTATTCCTTCTTACGATCGAGCTTCGCGGAAAAACTTTCTTCCTCCGCGGATACACCTTTGCCGAGAACACCGGGAATATGCCGTGAAACCGCATCGATCAGCACCATTGCGGGAAGTTCACCGCCCGTCAGCACGTAATCGCCGATGGAAATTTCCTCATCGATCCAACCGCCCTCGATGACGCGCTGGTCCACACCTTCGTAATGACCGCAGAGCAGAATGAGCCATTCATACCGGCGTGCAATCTGCTCGACCCGCTCCTGCTCCAAACGTTTGCCCCGTGCAGAAAGGTAGATGCGGTATGGCAGATACTTGGCACCGAAGACGTCTTTGATTTTGCGCATGCCGTTGATGGCGTTGCGTCCGGCCTCGGTGACTTCTTCAATCGCCGAAACAATGACATCTGCACGAAGCAGCATCCCCGCACCACCGCCGTACGGACTGTCATCCACCTGCTTGTAGTTCCCGATCCCCCATCGGCGAAGGTCGTGGTAGTGGATCTGGATCTTCTTTTCGGTTTGCGCACGACCGACAATGCTCTCTGTGAGAGGCCCTCTAAACATGCTGGGAAACAGTGTCAGTACGTCAATCCTCATCTGTAGAACAGGAACATGCTTGCCCCTCCGTAGCTCCGCACAAGCGGAGCGAAGGGGGGCCGGGAAAAAGGGTCAAAACATCGATCCGCATGGAAACAGAATTATAGGGATACGAGGGCATTTTTGCTACTCTGCTTAGCAGACTTATGCCGAAAGTTTCCGTTCTCATTCCGACCTACAAACCCGATCCCAGGCACCTGCGGGAAACCTTGCAGAGCTTGCTCACTCAAACGGAACAGGATTTTGAGTGCATTCTCTGCGATGAACCAACGAAGACCGATACCAAAGCAATCATCGCCGAATACCTCCGGGACAAACGCTTTCGCTACGTCCGTAACTCTGCGCTGCTGGGTATCGGCGGGAACTGGAATCAATCACTCACGCATGCAACAGCCCCTGTCATTGCCTTCCTCTTCCAGGACGACCTCTGGGAACGCGACTACCTCGAGACAGGTCTGAAAATTTTTGCGGCAAATCCGGGTGTGGGATTTGTATCCCAGAATCACCGGTACCGCTACGACGATAATCTTCACACCATCGAAGGGTATGAGGTCCTCCAGAACATTAAGCGTGAAGTGCTGAAACCCGGTCTCTGGAAGGGCAGCGACTTCTTGAAGTTTTGGCTTCAGAGAAACATGCACCCGAACCTCATCGGTGAGCCGCCGTTCGTGATGCTACGCCGTGAAGTGATGGAAGAAGTGGGACCCTTCACCGAGACCATGCCGCAGTTTTTGGATGTGGAGTACTGGCTGCGGTGCCTCCTCGTCACCGACTGGTACTACGCAGACGGTCTCCACGGAACATTCCGCGTCCACGGAGAGGCAGCAAGCTACAGGAACAATGCCTCGGGCGAGGGACTCTACGACAGGCTGCGCTGTTTTGAATGGCTCATTGGCAAATTCGACGGTGACATGCGTCGCTTCGTCATCGCATCACGCAACCGCGCGGTGGAAGACATGGCAAAGAAGTTCCTGATGCGGGTAAAGAGACGGCAGGGAGTCAGTGCAAACGGCAGCAAGCAGGTTCTGTGGTTTGTCCTGAAGCACCCGTTTGTCGTTGCCTACGCCGTGACGAAGGTATTGTGGCGGAGGATGACAACGGAGTCCTCACTTTCACACTAATCCCTTCATCAGGGCACTCACGTCTGTGATGTGAACTTCCGCCACCGCAGTGGTCTTTCTCCCCTGCCGCGGCACCAGTCTCTCGTAGAAGCTCGGAATTTCTTCGTTCTGATACAGAATTCCAGTGGAGCCACGCTCTGAAGTATCCGTCGCAATCTTGCGGGCTTTGGCGAAGTCTTTCGGATCGTGGCCTTCCGC
>VGKZ01000080.1 GCA_016866815.1 Candidatus Peregrinibacteria bacterium
CTGAATCAAAAGCTCATCTGCCACTGTGAGAGCCACAAGTTCCTCTCGGAAGAGACTGTCGAGCGCTTGTACGGCAAAGCCGTGAAATCCCATCCGCCGCATCTCCACCTATGATCCCCTCGATCTTCCAGTACGAATTCATGATTCTCGCTTTCATCGCGGGGATCGTGACGGCGATTGTCGCGCCAACGATGGGGGTGTTCCTTGTGACCCGCCGCTACTCCTTCATGGCAGATACACTCGCCCACGTATCGCTCGCGGGCGTGGCAGTCGGCTTTTTGACCGGCACGCAGCCGATATTCTCCGCGATGGTCGTCTCAGCTCTCACGGCGATCTGGGTAGAGGAGTTGCGTCGCAAGAGGCGGGTTCTTGGCGAGTCCGCTCTCTCCATGTTCCTTTCGGGAGGACTGGCGCTCGCGGCTGTGCTCCTCAGCGCGTCACAGGGACTCAACGTGAACCTCCACAGCGTGCTCTTCGGCAGCATCGCCACCGTCAACCGCATGGATGTGTGGATCATCCTCTCGCTTGGCGTTGCGGTGTTTCTCGCTATCGTGTTTTTGTACAAAGAACTCTCCTGCATCGCCTTTGATGAGGAACTTGCGGAGACGGGGGGCGTGCAGACACGTCTTATCAATCACATCTTCGTCATTCTTACGGCAATAACCGTGTCCGTCTCCATGCGGATCGTGGGTATTTTGCTCATCGGGGCTCTCATGGTGATCCCGGTGACGGCTGCCATGCAACTGAGCAGGAGTTTCCGTGGAACGCTCTGGATCGCTATCGCGTTATCGCTCCTCTCCATCATCGCAGGGCTCTTCATTGCCTACTACATAGGTTTCAGCAGCGGAGGAACCATCGTTCTGCTCTCGATGGGGCTGTTCTTTCTCGCAAACCTCCGCAAGAAGTTCATCGGAAGTCCATGAATTTCACATCCATTCGGGATATACTGACCGCCATATGAAACGCACCGACTCTATTCTCCAATCTCTACGGCAGGACGGACACCGCATCACCAAGGCGCGGAAAGCCCTCATCGAGGCACTGCAGCGCACTCACCAGCCCGTCGCCGCCCTTGAGCTGCACGCCCGACTCTCAAAGTCGAAGGTGACGGCTGACAAAGTGACGGTCTACCGCGAGCTGAAATTCCTCGCTGATATCGGTGTCGTCCATCCCGTGCACCTGAAGGACAACATCCAGCGCTATGAGCTTGCTCCTGAGAGCGGACACAAGCACCACCTTGTCTGCACCGAATGCAAAACAGTGAAGGATGTAGAGATGGCTTGCGCGGATCTCCACAATTTGGAGAGGAATATCGGCAAGAAGAGTAACTTCACCGTGCGCGGGCATTCGTTGGAGTTCTACGGGCTTTGCTCACGCTGCGCATAATCTTCATGAAGCAGTTTTCTCTTCTTTCGCTGGCTCTGCTTGTCGGCGTGTTCGTTTCATTCTCAGTGCATGCCGAGGATGCTGCCCTGAACATGGCACCGCCTCGCGAGGAATTCGCCACGGCGAAAGTCATCCGCATTCTGATTGAAGTGGATGACGATGCCTTCGGTTTTCAGAGGAAAGTGCAGCAGGTGCGCTTGCGCCTCACGAGTGGTCCTGATGCGGGAACGGAGTTTTCTACTGAAAACGGTATCCTGAACGACCGCGAAGACATGCGCATGAGCGAAGGCGAAACCATCGTTGTGCGCAAGCTCATCAAATCCGACGGTTCGGTTGAATATCTGACGGCGGAGAAATATCGTTTGCCAACCGTCATCTGGATCGGGGTGTTCTTTCTCATTCTTACGGTTCTGTTCGGCGGATGGATGGGCCTCACATCCATCGGCGGTTTGGTCGTGAGCATTCTGATTCTTGCGCTCTATGTCGTTCCGGGTATCGCATCCGGGGGCAATCCGATGACGATCAGCCTCATAGGATCGTTCGGTATCGCGTGCACGTCGCTTTATCTTGCTCATGGCTTTAGCAAAAGAACATCCGTCGCGCTCCTGAGCACACTTACTACACTTGGAATCGCCGCCACTCTTTCCATAGTCTTCGTCCATCTTGCGAAGTTGTTCGGTATGGGTACGGAGGAATCGATGTATTTGCAGTCAGGGGTTCTTCAGAACGTGAATTTACGCGGGTTGTTGCTCGGGGGGATCATCATCGGTTGTCTGGGTGTGCTCGATGATGTGACGACTGCCCAGACCGCTGCCATCGACGAAATCCGCAAGGCAAATCCTTCTCTGACTCCCACGCAACTCTGGAAGGCCGGCCTCTCGGTTGGCCGCGAGCATATCGCGTCGCTCATCAATACGCTTGCTTTGGCATACGCAGGCGCATCGCTGCCGCTTCTGCTGCTCTTCAAGACGAACGAGGGGTATCCGCTGTGGGTGACGCTCAATAGCGAATTCCTCTCGGAAGAGATCATCAGGACGCTCGTGGGTAGTGCCACATTGCTGTTCGCCGTGCCCATTTCAACGTGGTTTGCTGCGTACTTTTTACGGGGTGGGAAGGGCGGATCTTCGTCATGGGGTCATTCGCATACGCACGCTCATTGATGAAATTCTCTTTTTCAGAAAGCCTTCAACAGAATGATGCTCCGGCGTAGAATCACGGCTATGTTCTGGCTCTCAAAAAAACACGGGATTCACACCCTTCCCGCATGGATCATCTCCATTGCCGCAACCATCGGCATGATCGATGCGTTCTTCCTGCTCTTGGAGTTCATTGAAGTGCTTCTGCATCCGGGCGAACCGACTCCCTGCACCGTCAGCAGTCTCGTGAGCTGCACGCTGACGGTTCAAGGTCCATACGGTCACTACTTCCCCGGTATCCCTAATCCCATGTGGGGCATGCTCTGGTACGCAGGCTGCGTCGCCTATGGTGTCACGCGGCTGCTTGGGACCGAATACTCGCGCAAAGCACGAACCTTCGTCGGAACCATTCTGGTGCTGGGCTTGCTCTTCAGTTATCGCCTCTACCTCGCGAGCGTTCTGGAATTGGGAGGAGTCTGTCCGTTCTGCCTCATCTCGACGACCGCATCGACACTTATTGCACTGGCTTTCGTTGTCGACGATGCGCGTTATGCAGGTCCGCTTCTCGGCAAGCGCGTATGCACTCGTATCAACGGAAGATTCACAGCACAGAGCTTGCGAAAGATAAACTCACGACTCGCAAAGCGGTTTGCATTCGTATGTGGTATGTAGGAGATTTTATCTATCGAAGTGAATTGTACGGTCGTGTGTGGGAACGTCCTCCGGCAATACTTCTTCGCGCAGATGGAATCCGAAGACGACAAAATCCGCATTCGGAACATCGAACTTCACCACCTCCTCCCTGCTCAAGCCGCCGAACGCGTGCTTTGCACATCGCACAACCCCCTTGTGACCCGTGACGAGCACGGCCTGAAGATCAGATCCGCCCTGGAAGAATTCCCTGCGGAGATCGAAGACACCACTGCTCACCCGGTTCGTCACTTGCGTATAGTTTTCCCCACCTTCCGGTGCTCTATCAAAATCCTGACGCAGGCGGAGAATTTCCTCCTGAGGCAGTCCGGTGCGCTGGATTGCTTCCCCAATGGTCATATTCTCCAGAACTCCAAGGGATCGTTCATGAAAACGCCGGTCGGTATGCACATCGGGCATGGAATTCCGAAGACGACTTCCGATGAGCATCGCTGTATCCACAGCGCGTGGAGAAGGCGAGGAAACAATGCCTTTCAATCGCCAACCGAAAGCGTCCAGGAGTGTCTGCAAACGCTCTCCCGCTTCCAGAGCCTGTGTTCTGCCTTTCTCCGTCAGAGGAGTGTGCGTCCGTCCGGTCAGTACTTCGTGGCGCTTATCTTCAACCGACTTATTGTGACGGTTCAATTCCGTCTGTCCGTGACGAGTGACGATGACGAATTCTCTGAAGCCGTTGTGCTGATGAGACATAGGATAGAAAAGTGGCGACAGTCTGCATTGCCGCACTATTCGACTCCACCCCGATTCACACTGAAAAGACGAAACATTGATTTTTTGGCTTCCTAAAAACAAGAAAAATAGCATTCACATCTCGGAATTTCAGTTATTGCGGTAATTCGTTGAGCGCACCACACTCTTGCCGATGTCCACCCATCCTATCGACTGTTCACCGTCCGACCACTGCACCGTTCCCGTGATGGCAGGATTTCCGAGATTCTGGAGACTCGCCTGTACGATACTCGTTCCCTGCGATACTTGCGGATTACTAATGACGCCGCGCAATACCAACTCAATGTACGTGTTGCGGGAGATGAACGTATCCACTGCTGTGGATGTGAGATTCTGACAGGTTACGGTGATGGTTCCGGTGGTTCCGGATGCGACACAGGTGGCGGTGACACCGGTATTCTGCTTGTTGTACAGCAGAAATTCCGAGGTATCGAATGTCACATTCACCGCGGAAACCGTGAAGACGAGTCGGGTAATGGTGGCGGTATTGTACCCGCCAGCAGAGTTCGTATGGTCTGCTGCAGAAAATCTGAATTGCGCGATCTGCGCACTTCCGCCGATGACACTCGATCCATCGGGATCAGGATTGATATTCTCAATCTTGGAAATCTTACTGAATACGACTTTCTGTGTGTCACCCGTCACCGCAACATTCGCTCCGGGTGAGGAGACGCCAACGAAAATTTCGCCTTCTGCACTCGCGTCACCGTCATTCTGCAAAAGCTGCTGACCGGAATAATATCCCTGCGCCTGGACAGCGACATTCGCTGTGGTGGCAGTGGAGAGTCCAAGAGAAAATGTTTCACCGCTGACGGCACCCTCCGCATCATTCTTCATGACCGCCTTCACGGCTACGTCCTTCTCACCGTTTCTGGGAATGACGAAGTCCTTGTCCGCACAGAACCTGCCTGCCACAACTGTTGAACACTGACCCTGGCGCAGAACCGCGAAGGGGGACGACGTCCCGTCGTACCACAGTTCCAGATAATTCGCCGCCGCCGGAACGCCCGTCACCGCAAAATCCTTCACGAGAATATCCTCCCCGTCCGCGCGAAACTGCACCCGAAGCAGGGTATCGCTGCGGGTACCTGCCAGAACCTGACGCGGCCCCACGGGCAACGTGTCGTGCGTGACATAGAGATTGCCTTGGGCGCCG
>VGKZ01000081.1 GCA_016866815.1 Candidatus Peregrinibacteria bacterium
TGCAGATGTCGGTGACGGGTGTGCTCTCCGGATCGGGCACGTCAGCGATGCCGTTGCCGCCTGTTTCGACGGTGTCGCCGGGTGGTACCGGCACTCGGTGTTCGCCGGCGATGGGAACCAGGATTTCCTCGTGCACGGGATGCGAGAAAAGGATGATATTTAATTATATTTATCCAAAGTTGTCAAGTATTCGTTTCAGGGCCTTTCTTAGAGGATTTTGCCCAGCAGAAACGGCAATTCCGCACTGTAGGCCAATCCTGTATTTTTCATCTCAATTCATGCCCTTGCGCAGCAGTATTGTAGTTTTCAATGCCGGACGCACTCTCGTCGTTCCCCCTGCGTTGTCTGTCGTACGCCGGAAGCTGCATCGGCGTAGCCTGCGTAGTAGAGACGGATTCCCGTCACCGTCATGAAGAGAAAAAGCTTCGTCGCCCGAGTTACTTATGGTGCTCCCGGCAGGAATCGAACCTGCATTTACCCCTTAGGAGAGGGTCGTTCTATCCATTGAACTACAGGAGCAGTACTTGAGTGGCAACTACGGCGGACAGGGAGGAGAGGGGCGTTCTCCCTGCCTATCCGAAGCTCTGAAGGAGCGAAGGCGGGTCCATTGAACTATGGGGCCACAGTAAGATCGTAACATGCTTTTCATTCACAGAAAGTCGTCTTGCTGTATATCGCAGGCCAATGATTCCTGTTGGGAGCACCACCGATACGCTCTTCATAGGGGAGACCGTGATATACTTTTAGTATGCGCCGCGCATGGATCGCCGCCGGACTTCTGATTCCCTTGAGTGTTGCGGCTCTTGAGTACCGCGATTTGAGCAAGCTCTATCTGGATGCGCCGTTTGCCGCGGGCGAAGCGGCGGGCATCAGTCTTCTCACGGCTCTCGGTGCCGTCGAAGGTGACCCGGACGGGAATTTTGCGCCCAGGAGAACCCTGAATCGTGCGGAGTTCTTGAAGATCGCACTCGCGAGTTATCCCAAAGTGCGCGTGAGTTCATCAGACGCGGATCACTGTTTCCCCGATGTGCCCAAAGATGCGTGGTTCAGTCCGTACGTGTGCCTCGCCAAGCGCAGGGGCATGGTCGGCGGATACCCCGACGGACTCTTCAAGCCCGCGCGGACGGTGAATTACGCCGAAGCGCTGAAGATTCTCGGGGAGCTGTACGGATACCTGGCGTACTCAGGGGATGATGAGCCGTGGTACATGGGCTACGTGCGTGCAGCACAGTTTCACAAGACCGATCTTCCTGTTGCATTGGCATACGACAAACCGCTGACGCGTGGACAGATGGTGCGCCTCGCCGCTGCGTACCGTGCGGAGTCCGAGGGGGAATTGGCGATGTATCGTTTGGCGGAAGTCGATCTCAATAAAGTCATCGCCATGCAGCGTGAATCTTCAGACTCATCCGCTTCTTCCCTCGTGTCTTCTCTGTCCTCCTCTTCCTCCTCACGGCGCTCGGAGACGTCGACTATTGCCCAGTTTTTTCCAGTCGAAAGTCAGCTTATCCTCCTGGGTCAGGAGGCGTTCATTGCCGATGGATTCATCACCGGGAACGCGAAAAACTTCGTAGTAAACAATGTCACCGTGGTGTTCCATGACGAACCGAAGAATCTCGCAGCGTTGTATCTGGTGGATGAGAAGGGACGGGAAATCGCCATGTTCAGCCACGACACCTACGACCAGAAAGATCGTACGTGGAAGGCTCAAGGCAGCAGTCTCAGTAGCTCTGTCTATCCGGCATCCGGTGCAAGGTTCGGTCTGAAGATCCGTCTGAAGGAGCGGGGTAACGGGGGTTTTGCCGAAGAGATTCTGCGGGTAAAAACCTTCACCGTGTACACGGTCGATGCGGATAATGCAGAGATATCACAGCAGGCGATCCCCTCCGATACGCACTTCCCTCCACACCAAACTGTTCAGGCATCTCTCGACAGAGTGACGAACGGTTTTGCATCCACCATGCCGTTTGTCGAGGGAAATGCACTGCAGGTGGCGAAATTCCTCTTCGATACCACGGTTCTGCCGGAGGCCGTTTTCACGCTGGAGCAACTCACATTTACGGTTGATGAGGAACGACACGTTACTCTGGGTGACTGGTCCGTCAGCGTCGATGGTGGGGAACAGACAATATGTACGCGCGATACGCTGACGATGGTCCTGTGTTCGGGTCTCTCGGTACCGGAAGATGTCAGCGATGTTTCTTCCGTGACGCTGACTGCACGTGTCGTTGCTGCGGGATCAGCCCCGCATTTCCGCATCGATCTCGATGATCCCGGCTTCTTCAGTGTATTCAGCGGCGAAGGCCGCATAGGATCGGTGGTGTGGAGCGACGGATCCGGCCGGTACCAATGGCTCCGCATGCGCGCACCCATCGCGAAGGGGACGGAGTGGAAGTAATGAGTTATTTGGCTGTTAAGTTCCTGAGTTCTTTTCTGTAGATATGATTATTTGCAACATCCAACAACAAACAGCTGAACAGCACATCAACTATTTTTTTCTATGTCCTCCGCCATCTTTGTCGCGGCCTTTCCCGCTGCCTCCTTCCAGTCTTTCCCCTTGCTGGCGTAGATGATGCTCCGTGATGCGGCGACGATTGCTCCTTTGCCGCCTTCCAGAAATCCATGCGAGACATCCTTCGCTGTTCCACCCTGTGCTCCGTACCCAGGGATGAGGAACAGTGCGTGCGGCATCAGTGTGCGCAGATACTTCAGCTCTTCGGGGTACGTTGCGCCGACGACTGCGCCCACCGAGGACAGGTCCACCGTTTTTCCGAGGTGTGCGAGACCCCAGCTGTCGACGAGTTGTGCAAGATGTTCGTGGACGGCTTCGTCCCCTGTCGGCAGGTCCTGCAATTCCCCTGAGCTGTCGTTGCTGGTTTTGACGAGGACGAATATGCCCTTGTTGTTTTTGTCACAGCGTTCGATGAACGGCGTCACGCCGTCGGAACCGAGATACGGCGAGACGGTGAGCGCGTCGATTGGAGAGAGTTCGTGCAGGTACGCATCCGCATATGCTGCGCATGTCGGGCCGATGTCGTTGCGCTTGCCGTCGGCAATGACGATCAGGCCTTTCTTCTTCGCGTAGTCGCATATCTCCCAGAAGACTTTCATCCCCTCCCAGCCGAGCAGCTCGAAGTATGCGAGTTGTGGTTTGACGGCGCAGGCGACTGACGCGGTGGCATCGATGATCCCTTCACAGAATTCTTTGACACCCGCGGCATCGGCGGAAAGCCCCTCCGGAAGTTTATCCGGATGTGGATCGAGTCCGACGCAGACGGGGGATTTGGCGAGGGCGGCAGCGGTAATGGCATCTGCGAAGTGGGTCATGGGTCAGGGGATAGGGCGTTGGGCGTAGGGTACCTGAGAAATCTGTTTTGCCAATTGGGCCTGAATGAGTCCGGAGAGTAGTTTCCCAGTTTCTTCAGCCAGAGACAATGCGTGCTTGCCTCTACTATCTGAAATGAATCCAACCGCTGCTGCGCCGTACAGGAAAGCCAAAATCTCGGAGCACTCGCTACGGGCGATAGTGTATTTATTCGCTTTGTCAGGAGCAGATCGCTTACTGAATCCTTCTGCAATATTGGCCAGGACACTCATTGCAGCTCTTCGCATTTGTTTTGTGAGTTCGTATCGCTCTGCTGCAGGGAATTTTTCCGTGAGTGTATAGATCTCCTTCAGTAAGCGGATCCCTGATTGCCATGCCTGCAACTGTGTAAAACTTTCCATAGTGTTCTGCTGAATGCATCTTGCTCCTACCCCCAACCCCCTACGCCCAACCCCTAACCCTCAATGTTCTGCCTATACTGCAGCGCCTCCGCAACATGAGATGTTTCAATGTCCGCTGCACCAGCCAAATCCGCAATCGTTCTCGCTACTTTGATGGTGCGGTGGTAACCGCGCGCTGAAAGTCCCATGCGTTCTACCGCAACCCGGAGTAACCGCTGCGATTCGGGGGAGAGCGGGCACAGCGCATCGATCTGCTTCACGCTCATCTCCTTGTTGGTGGAGATCGTCAGCGTAGAAAACCGTTCAGCTTGTTTTTTCCGTGCGTTCACCACACGACGGAGGATGGTCGCACTTGTTTCTGCATCCGTTCCAGGCCGCTTCTGCAGGTCTTCGATGGCGACGGGCTGCACATCGATCGTCAGATCGATGCGGTCGAGGAGAGGCTGGCTGATGCGCCTTTTGATGCGCGTGTCTCCTCCGGCCGCGTATTTCCCGGGGTTCATCGCTGCGACCATGATGAAGTCCGCCGGGAAGGTGACCGACCCCTGAGCGCGGGTGATGGTGATGCGGCGGTCTTCGAGCGGCTGCCGTAGCACTTCCAGTACCTGCGACGGGAATTCCGCCAGTTCGTCGAGGAACAGAACGCCTCTATGCGCAAGGCTGATTTCTCCCGGACCGGGGATCTGTCCTCCGCCGACGATGGAAACGCCGCTTGCGGTGTGATGCACCATACGGAACGGTCTCGTCGTGACGAGCGGCGCGCTGTCGGGCAGCAGGTTGGCGACGGAGTAGATCTGGGTTACCTCGATGGATTCCTCATTGGAGAGTGGCGGCAGAATACCGCGCAGCGCCCGTGCGAGCAGCGTTTTCCCTGCTCCAGGAGCACCGGAAAGCAGGACGTTGTGTCCGCCCGCAGCTGCGATCTCCAGTGCGCGTTTCACGTGGTGCTGCCCGCGCACATCCGCGAAATCCACGGTCTCGGTATGCACATGCGCGGGGCTGCTCGCAGGGGGTTGTAGCGCTTCAGGCTTCTTTTCTTTTTTCAGAATGGCGATGAGTTCGGAGAGGTGGGACACAGCAATGACGTTCAGTCCCGGAATCAGCGCGGCTTCGGGACCGTTCGCTGCCGGAACGACGATGGTGTGCACGCCGCGTTCCCTACAGGTGATGGCGGCAGAGAGAACACCTGTCACATGACGGAGACTTCCATCGAGTGCGAGTTCCCCGAGGAACACGGTGTCCGCGAATGCATCATCCGGCATTGCATCTGTCTCACTCGTTGCGATGATGCCGAGTGCCATGGCGAGATCGAAACGCGGTCCTGCCTTCCGGAGATCTGCCGGTGCGAGGTTCACGGT
>VGKZ01000082.1 GCA_016866815.1 Candidatus Peregrinibacteria bacterium
GATATCCTTGAGCGTGTTGATGGCGAACTGAAGCTCTGCCGCACGAAAGTTCACTTCGGTATGGTCAATGACACCTGCCGTCGGCGTCTCGACAATCTGGAGAACCCCCTGCTCCTGCAAGGCATCCAGAATCTGCTCACGCAAGGACCCCTGGAAGAGAACGGCCACCTTTTGCATTGGAAGGATTGCCATAGATCAGAGGTCTAAGAGAGTGGGATCGAGTGCCATACGAAGCAGATCCTCTTCGACTGCTCTGCGGTGTTTTGCTGCCTGCACACCGAGCGCAGCAACGTCCCTCTCGGCATTTTTGTGCGCATCAGCGATCATTCCCGATGTTCCTGCAACAATTTCACTCTTAAGTTTCTTGCTGAGAGAACTCCTGAGAGCCTCACCTTCCGCAGTCTTGTTCGCATCAATACTCCGGAGCTTCTCCAGTGTTGCATCGTCGTACATTTTCCTGGCAGCTTCCACGCGACTGCTCTCACGAGCCTCGGTCGAACGTACCTGCTCGAAAGGCGAATCGGAAGTGTCCTTTTGCGGTGCGGGCATAACGGTAAAGGTGAATAGATCCGGCACTCTATACAGAAAAGCGTCAAAAAATACAAGTCTGTAAGACCTGAGTCTGACATGTGAGGAAACCCACCTGAAAAGTGGCAAGTTCAAGCCAAAATTCCGGAGTCAAAACCAGATTTGAATTCCCCAATAGATGGGGTAAAATGCGCTTTATGCACAAAAGTATGTTGGCAGCATCGCCTATTTCCATTGCACTCACCACACTGTGGATCAACTGGGGGGTGGGAGTCGTTCTCATCATGATGATGCTGTGCTGTGGTTGTCTGGCATGCCAAGCCTGGCTTCTGATGAAAACAGTACGCAGTCGCTTGGCGGAAATTCCGGAGGAGAAACGTACGCAAGTGCGACTGCGCAATATACGCAACGGCGTTCGCACACAATTGCCGGCACTGATGGCGTAGTATCAATCACTGCTGACAAAGCCTGCTCTGCTCTATACACTCTTCGCACACTTCCCTTTTTTCATGCTCGAACATCTCCTCACGTGGATGACGCAACTCGCCGACAGCGTTTCCCTTCCGGTGTTCGTGATTGTCGGAGGTATCGTGGAGGAGATTGTCGCGCCGATTCCGTCGCCTCTCGTGAATGCGCTCGCGGGGAGCATTGCGAAAGCCCAAAAGCTCGGTGTCCCCTTCCTTCTATGGTTGAACCTCCTGTCCGCGGTCTCCAAGACCGCCGGCACCTGGATCTTCTATGTTGTGGGAGACAAACTGGAAGATGCGGTCGTCCCGCGCTTCGGCAAGTACATCGGCGTCACACACAATGACCTGGAGCACTTCGGCGAGCACTTCAAAGGAACTTCGAAGGATGACATCATCCTCCTCATACTGCGTGCGATCCCCGCTATGCCGAGTACTCCGATATCCCTGATTTGCGGAATTCTGAAGATCAACATGCGTACTTTCCTCGTATCGACGTGCGCCGGCTTCTACCTGAGAAACCTCTTCTTCATGGCCATCGGCTACTCCGGCTTCGCCGCCGCCGACGCGCTGATCGAAGGATTCGGCACTATCGAGTCGGTTCTCACCATCGTCATGGTCCTCACCGGAGTCGCCTTCGTCACGTGGTTGTACTGGATGCGTGGCAGAGTGCACCCCGGAACATGGCTCCGGAAACTGTACAAGTGACAATCGCTACGCAGGCTGACCTCTCTGCGAGCAAGGCAGATGTATACTGCGTTCACTCTCCCCTTCTCTTTCATGATCCACATCTTCGCCATCGGTTCCTACGTCCAGACGCACGTCGTGGGCATCCTCCTCGCGATTATCGCCTCGTACGCCGTTGGATTCACGTGGCACGGACCACTCTTCGGCAAGCAGTGGATGGCTGTCAACAATATTCCAATGCCGAAGAAGGAAGACATAAAATTTTCGATGATGCTTCCGGGTCTCTCTGCAAACTTCGTCGCAGTCTTCGTGCAATCCGCCGTCATGGGGCGCGCTTTTCAGATTCTGGAAATGCCGAGTATCGCGCACGCCTTCATCATCACGACCATCTTCTGGCTGCCATTCACCGGCCTCACGATTCTCAACAGTAACGCGTGGCTCGGAAAATCAATCAAGGCGACACTTCTCGACGCGGGGTACTACCTCGTTTCCCTCTGGGCGATCGCCGCAGTACTGTATGTGACACTGTAAGCAGCTCATTGTTCCTACTATTTTCAAGCCAATTATGAAAACATCAATCATCCAGAGACCAAGTTACAGTGCACTCCAGTGCGTCATGACCTCCGGTGAACAGATCCGGGCAGAGTCCGGCTCCATGCTCGCGATGGATGCGACAGCAAAGATCGAAGGAAAGATGCAGGGCGGGATCTGGAAGGCGCTGAAGCGGACAGTGCTGACGAGTGAAAGCTTCTTCGTAACTACGATCTCCGCTGAAAAAAACAATACGGAAGTCTATCTCGCTCCCCGTTCGACAGGAGACGTCGAGGAGATCGAACTGAAAGGTGATGAGTACGTCGTTCAGGGTGGCTCATTCCTCGCATGCGAACCCGGAGTGGAAACGGACTCACACTTCACTGGGTGGAAGGGATTCGTCAGCGGCGAAGGTATATTCATGATAAAAGCAAAGGGGAATGGGAAAATGTTCGTCTCCAGCTTCGGAGCAATCATCAAGAAAGAGTTGAGCGCCGGGGAGGAGTTTCTCGTCGACAACGGTCACATCGTCGCATTTTCTTCGAAGATTCCGTACAAGATCACCAAGGCCGGTGAGGGTGTGATGAGTATGGTGACGACGGGCGAGGGACTGGTTGTACACTTTACGGGGCCTGGCACGCTGTATCTTCAAAGCAGAAACCTCCGCTCATTCGCTGAGCAACTCAACCCCTTCCTCCGCGAACGAAACGTGTCTCAGGGAGCAGGATTCCTCGGACAGGCTTTCGGAGGCTGATCATACGGCGGAACATTTCACAGAATTCACAATCTTGCGGACGCAGACGTTCCGCCAGACAATGTCATGCATGCACATACTCATGACATCCGCGGCGCTCGTTGCTCTGTTTTTCCATAACCCTGACGCAATGCAAAAACAGCAGCCTGCTATCCCGAAACTCACCGAGGGCCAACAGTCGGTGCTCTTTCGCGTCTGCGAATCTGTGGAGCCGGAAGAAGTCGAACGCTGCAGAGCGCGTCAGTTGAAGAAACATGTCACTGGCACGTCACGGAAGAACGCTCAGGACGCATTCGACACCTATGAGGCAATGGATCTCGGACAGGGAAAAATGCGTAATCGCCTGAAGGAGAACCGTCTGAAGGCGGCAAGAGAACGTGCATCCGGCATGAAGAGCTTCGGAGAGGATCCGACGCAGCAGACATCCGGCTTACAGCCACGACCGTACGTGGATCTCATCAGGACGCAACGTCTGGAGTGCATGCTCAAACCGCCGGGACGCCAGCGCTCGCTCTGTCTCGATGAACTCGGGAACGATGCCCGTGCACTGATGCAGGAAGCGCGACCGAGCATGAACAGCAACTCGAATTATCTGGAGAGGGATTAGGCATCGCAAAGAAGTCCGGATTTTGCATGAAAGCGCCGTAGCACGCTGTAGAATTGGTGTTACATTCCCAACATTTCCTGATGAAGCTCAAACCTCTCTCCGTCATCCTCGGTATCGTCGCCGTCCTCACAGTCT
Source organism: Candidatus Peregrinibacteria bacterium (assembly GCA_016866815.1). GTDB lineage: Bacteria > Patescibacteriota > Gracilibacteria > Peribacterales > Peribacteraceae > VGKZ01. The sequence goes on from VGKZ01000082.1 coordinate 3,707, forward strand.
GGCTCTGGACCGGCTACAATGGTCTTGTCACGTCGAAGGAGACCGTCGATGCCACTTGGGCACAGGTGGAAACGCAGTATCAGCGCCGGTTCGACCTGGTTCCGAACCTCGTCAGCACAGTGAAGGGCGCCGCGAATTTCGAGCAGGAGACATTTACAGCGGTGACCGCAGCGAGATCCCAGTGGCAAGCGGCAGCGGGAACGGGCGATCGTGCGGGACAGATCGCTGCAGCACAGGGGTTCGATTCCGCTCTCTCCAGGCTGCTCCTGACAGTGGAAGCATACCCACAACTTCAGGCGACGCAGGCATACCGCGATCTCATGACGCAACTGGAAGGCACTGAAAACCGCATCGCTACGGCACGCAGGGACTTCAATGAAGTCGTGAAGACCTTTAACATCAGCGTCAAAAGGTTCCCGGGCATGATTCTCGCAAAGGCCTTCGGTTTCACAGAAGAGGCATTCTTCCAGAGTTCCGACGCCGCCGCAGAAGCCCCGAAAGTCGACCTGTAATCCCCTACTCCACAGTGAACCGCCTGATGCTCCGGATCGGCATTGCCTTCGTGCTCGTCGGGGCATTCGGCTTCGTCCGTGTTCGTGCGTTTGATGTGCCGGCTGAGCAGGGCTTCGTCACGGACATTGCAGGCGTGCTGAGCACTGAGGAACGTGAAATCATCGACGAACTACTGAGCGCGTACCGGGCCGAGACGAGCAATGAAATTGCCATCCTCATCGTGGGTACTCTGCATGACGAGGAACCGGCAGATGTTGCCGTCGACGTCGGGCGAACGTGGGGTGTCGGCGACAGAGAGAAGGATAACGGCATTCTGATGTTGATTGCGATTGATGACAGGGAGATCTTCATTGCAACCGGCTACGGACTCGAAGGTGCGGTTCCGGATATCGTCGCGAAGGGCATCATCGAGAACGACATTCTCCCCCGCTTCCGGGAGGGGCTGTATGCAGACGGCATCCAGGCAGGTATCGAGGCACTCCAAAAACACATCGGCGGAGAGTACACAGCAGACCGCTATACCCATTCAGAGTCTCCCGACCTGCCCTGGGATGCCCTCGCCTTCCTTGGCTTTATCCTCCTTGAATTTGCGGGCGCGTTCCTTGCCAGAAGTAAATCCTGGTGGCTTGGTGGCGTCATTGGAGCGGTTCTCGGATGCCTGGTTGCACTCTTCATAGGAGGGTGGATAGCGATCGTTGTACTGACCCTCCTGGGCCTCCTCTTTGACTTTATCGTTTCCAGAACAGGGATTCGCAATGCCAGAGGCCCGCGCATAGGCGGTGGTTGGGGCTCAGGCGGAGGGGGCGGCTTTGGGGGCTTCGGCGGAGGGAGCTTCGGCGGCGGAGGGGCCGGAG
>VGKZ01000083.1 GCA_016866815.1 Candidatus Peregrinibacteria bacterium
CATCCAGTGCCGGAAACACGCGCTTCTTCTTACCACCGAGCGAGCCGAAGTGCTTTTCCGCAAGTTGTAGCGCTTCCTTGTCTGTTATTTTCCCCGCAAACGTAATGACGAGGTTATCCGGTGTATAGAGCAACGCCTTGTAATCCTGAAAATCCTTCTGAGTGACGGACTTGATGAGCTTGTGAGTGCCAATGGTATCCCATCCGAGGGGATGATCACCGAAGAGTAACTCTTCGAAATCCCACCCCGCTCTGTACATCGGAGTGTCCTGATACATACGATCCTCTTCGATGATGACACCGCGTTCCTTCTCGATTTCCTCGGGTGGAAAGGATGCATGGCACAGCATGTCTCCGAGAACATCACAGCCGAGCTTCAGGTGTTCCGAAGCGACTTTCACGTAATACCCCGCATATTCCTTCCCCGTAAACGCGTTAAATTCTCCGCCGACGGCATCGATCGCCATGCTGACCTCCTTGGTATTTTTGTACTTCTTGCCCCCCTTGAAGAACATGTGCTCGAGGAAGTGACTGATGCCGCGCTCACTCTGCTTTTCATACCGTGAACCCGCGCCGGCGAAAACCATGACTGTCACAGAAGCTGTTCCGTCGCTGGGGGCCGTGAGAACGGGAAGGCCGGAATCGAGTTTTTGAATAGAGTAACGGTGCATGACGCAGAGTGTAGGGTAGTTCGGAAAAGAACGGAATTGTTTATGGTTTATGGTTTTTGATCCATACACCATACACAAAAAACCAATAAACGTTGTTGCAAACAACCTCAAGCATCCGTAGGCTACGCCCGAAATGCTACGCAAACTCAAATGGCGCAAGCGGGCCCGCAAACACGGTTTTCGTTCGCGCGTGGCCACTCGGAACGGACGCAAAGTCCTGAATCGCCGGCGTGCGCAGGGCAGGAAGAGGCTGACCGTGCAGAAGAGAGGAAAATGAGTTCTTTGCTGTTGTGTGCTTCGAATGCATCCAAGAACACAACAACCTGCAACGGGCAACTTTTTACCGATCCACCGAACAGGAAAACTGCTAACATCCCGCTGTGATCGTCTACCTCCACCGTCTTTCGGGTGTTCTCTTCTACCTCATTGCCGGGACGTTCTTCCTCGCGTACCTGTTCTTCTACAACGGCATTGGCGGCATGCTCGGTAAGTGGTGGCTTACGGTCGGCGATCTCCCCCTCGCGATGGTTGCGATGCTGTACGGAGGCACAAGCCTGTACCTGAGTGTCAAACCGCGCAATAGCGATTCGCTCACACTGAAAATTGCGATCTTCCTTCCGCTCGGACTCCTATTCGCAGCATTGTTGGTGATGAATTTTTGGCCACTTGTTACAAGTTAATAATCAGGGCTACGAATAACAAAGAGCCAATAACGCGTCACGCACCACTCACCCACTCCGTCTCTTCAACCCCCTCGGCAGCATTGCACGCACGTGCAGCGAGAAAGAGATAATCACTGAGGCGGTTCATGAAGATCATTGCATGCGCATTCACCGGTTGGCATGTATCGAGAGCCACCATGTATCGTTCTGCCCTCCTGCACACGGTCCGTGCAAGATGAAGGCAGGCACCGGCACGGCTCCCGCCGGGAAGAATGAAATGCCGCAGTCGTGGGAGATCCTGTTCAAGCATGACGCCCCAGGCTTCGACACGTGATACGTCGAGTGCCGTAATGCGCAGCATATGCGGATGATCTTCTGGTGTGGCGAGATCCGCCCCGAGCGTGAAAAGAAGACTCTGAGCCTGTGTCAGCTGGCCGCGCAACCTCACGGGCAATGCCGGCTCTGCGAGTACCATGCCGATACAGGCGTTCAACTCATCCACGGTTCCGTACGCGTGAATGCGCACATCGTCTTTGGCAATACGCGTTCCACCGTACAGGCCGGTCGTCCCGTCATCGCCGGTTGCAGTGGAAAGAGAAGGGCGCATGGACTGCGCAGTATACCGTTAGTTCTTCTCAAACGCACTTCTGCAGCCGGCACGGATATACCGCATGCTGGTGGCAAAATTATCAGTCGCAGCCTCCAGTGAAACGGGAGCGGCATCCATCTCTGCATTCATTTCATCTATTGCACGCTGCGTTCTCTCGTCGTACTTGGGATGTTTCGGTAACTCCCTTCGGGGCACTATGGCATCCAATGCGCGTTTGTAGTGTTCGATGGAGCCCATTCCAAAGCATTCATGATCATACCATCCCATGCTACGAGACTACTCCCGACTATCGGACTGTCAACGCTTCCGCTTTTGCAAACTCCTTCTTCGTCTCTTCTTCGGTAAGTGTGCGGTCTTTGGCACGGTACACACACCGAAGTGTCACGGTGTACTGGTCTGCTGCCAGCGGCTTGCCGCTGTAGAGATCTGTGACTTCCACTGATTCCAGCAATTCCGACGTTGCACGGATCTCCGCAAGGAGCGGCCCAAGCTGCTTTGATGCATGGAGCGGTACCGTGATGTCGTACGTAACGGATGGATGGTTCGGCAGGTGCGCTGCAATGACGGTTTGCGCCGCAACACCGAGCAAGATATCCAGATTGATGACTGTGGCAGCGGTACGAGTGGTGAGATCAAACCTGGCACGCACCGTTGGATGAATTTCGAAGAGCATACCAACCGTCGTCTTGCCTACCATGAGAGAAGCAACTCGGCCGGGATGCGCGAACACCGGAGCAGACCTTGCAAGCTCAAGGGAAACGCCGTATCCCGCACGCTTGAGCGCAAGCGTGATGTCCTGCTTTGCAATGAGGAACGGATCGTCTTTGAGACCGGAAGAACCCTTTGCAGACACAAGTAATCCCAATTCCCTGTGCGCATCGCCGTGGCCTTCGAATACCTTGGCGATGTGGAATGTCTTCAGTACTTCCGCCTCGTGACGCGCATATGTACCGGCGTGGGTCAGGAGAGCGGGAAGCGTACTGGGTGACATGAGACTGACATCGCGACCTATGGGATTCGCGATCTCCGGAACAGCGCCGGTATCGATACCGCAGGCGGCAAGCAGTTCGGGGCCCACCATATTGATGGGCAGGAGCTCCAGATATCCGGATTCGCGGAGGTCCTCGCGGGCACGCTGCACGCGGTAGTCACGTGCGGGAAGTCGCATTGGCGCTTCCGGCAATACCGCATTGATGCGGTTGTATCCGTGTATTCTGCCGACCTCTTCCATGAGATCGTGCCCACCGGTGAGGTCTTTCAGACGATGCAGAGGCGGCGTGACCTTGAGCGTGTCTCCCGCACCCATCACGGAACATTCGAGCGAGGTGAGAATTGCTTTGACCTGCTTCAGTGAGAGATCCGTACCGAGCAGTGCATTCGTACGTGCGACGGACAGTGCAATCGGCTTCGATTTGCCGTTATCGCCCATACTCTCCATACGGGACACCAATCGCGCACCGGGAACGTACTGCAGAAAGAGTTCCACAGCGCGGAGGAAGCCTTCCTCTGTTGTCACATGTGGCACGGTCTTCTCGTAGACGGTCGCGGCATCCGTCCGGTGTCCTGTTGCGATGACCGTGTTGCGGATGGACACAGGATCGAGTGAAGCACTGTGCAGATAAATGCGGCGGGTTGTTGCCTTGGTGGAGCTGCGCAGTCCTCCCATGATGCCAAGGAGATCGAAGACGCCTTCGTCATCGCTCAAAATCAAAGCCCCTTCAGGCAGTTTTCTGGTCTGCTTATCCAGCGTAACGATGATTTCCCCCACCTTCGACGTACGGAAATGCACTGTGCCTTTGATGTCATCGGCATCGAAACTGTGGAGCGGTACACCCACTTCGCTCGCAACGAAGTTGGTGATGTCGATGGGGAGATTGATGGATCGCCAACCAACAGCGGCGATTCTCTCCTTGATGAAGTCCGGCGTCTCTCCCAGATCATCGATCTCGATGAGACACGCACAGTACCGAGGCATCAATTTCTTTTCGTGAATCTTCAGTGTGAACGGCACAGGGGTTTTCGGAAACTTCGCACTCTTGTATGCAGGCTTCTTCTTCCACTTTGCGACACCAATTGCCACCAGCTCACGCGCAAAACCGATCTGCGAGAATAGATCCGGGCGGTGCGTGATGGCATGGTTATCGATGTGCAGAACCACATCGTTCAGACCAAAGAATTCCCGCAAACCCTGGCCAACCGTTCCTCTCTTCCCTAAATCCACAATCGGACGTTCGCCCTGTTCGGGTGTGACCGTCACGAAATTCTCGATACCCAACTCCTCTCCAGCACAGATCATTCCCTCACTCTCTTCGCCGCGGATCTTCACCTTCTCCAGTTTCATGAGATCACCTCCATGCCATTTCACCGTGGCACCGATGTGCGCGAAAGCAACGTGCATACCGCTTCGGAGATTGGTTCCTCCGCACACAACACGTTTCTCACCTTTATCTGTCTTCACGCGGCACAACTTCAGCTTGTCAGCGTTTGGATGTGCTTCGATGGCAATCACTTCTCCTACGCAACACTCGTGTAGCAACCCACCCTGTATCTCCACCTCATCCACTTCGGCAATATGCGCCGTAACGGCATCCGCGATTGTATGCGGATCCTTTTCCGTCAGCGTAACGAAATCCTGCAACCAGCGAAGGGAAATCTTCATAGAAACAGAATACCCAATACCTACCATACCTACCATACCTACTGTACATACTTTATACTCTCCCCGACCCCTACCCCCCCCTCTCCAATGGACTGCTGTCAAAACCCTGCATGTGCCATGGTCGGCAAATTGCTGTTCCTGCTCGCGGGCCTCGCGACCATCGCATCGCTCGTCGGTGTGTACGTCGCGCATTTCGGCTTGAGCGGCAGCTTCGGCACCACCGCTGCCTCCCTGTCACTACTGGCGTTTCCAGTGAACGTGATGCTTTTGTGGAAACTCGGCAAAGCACACTGCAGCAGTTGCAGCGCCTGCGGAACGAAGAAATAAAGCTCGGTAAAGAGCTTCCTCAACGAGGGTCAT